>NZ_PSVX01000064.1:0-19650 GCF_002932695.1 Rathayibacter sp. AY1D2
CGATGGCCATGCGGACGAAGGACCGGGCGGTCGACTTCTTGGCTTCGACAATCCAGCCGCTCGATCGGACGTAGAGGTCCGGCTCGACCCGTGAGCTGCCGACCGGGAGCGTCAGACGACTGGGCGGCGTGCCGTTCTCGGTCAGCCAGAGCCCAAAGTCGGACTGCAGCTCGAACTCGATTCGGGAGACGACCCGGTCATCGAGAGGGCTGACATCCGCACCCGCGATGACGATGTCGGAGTGCTCGGGAGGCGTCCAGTCGCCGAGCGAGGCAGCGGACTCCTGCGTGCCACCGTAGGTCGGCAGCCGAGTGATGTCCGCCGCAAGCGGCAGGAGAGTGAAGATGATGCCGCGTCGCTGCGTCCCTTCGGTGTCCGGGATGATCTCCCACCGGTAGGTCGGAGTCCCTGTCGTGAAGGCACCGATGTAGGTCACGCTCGTTCCCTGCACCGTGAAGAGTCGAAGCACCCGCCCATCCTGTGCCGCGTCCCGGAGAGACCTGTTGCCGCGAAGAAAAACCTGGTCACCGACCTGCCCTTCTCCCGTGTAGGAGTAGGACCCGTCCTCGCGAAGTCCCTCGAACCGGTCGTAGCCGTATCGAGCTCCCTTCGCCGGATCGGTGAAGATGAAGATTTCACGGAGCGCTCGCGGCGTCACGATTCCCTGCTGCTGCTGCCCTCCGTAGGCGCGGTGAATATCACGCCGGAGGACCTGGTCGCCCACTTCCAAGGTGAACCGACGCTCGGTGGTGTCTCGTCGAAGCAGACGGGAGCGGACAGCCTCCGCCTGCTCTTCGGTCAGATCCCACCGGGATTCCTCCGCGGGAAGAGTTCCGTAGGAGGAGCGGAGGAGGCTTCGGATTCGACGCTGAGAAACGCCCAGTTCAAGTGAGAGTGTGGCGGGAGTAACGGGAGGCATCTCGCGAGACTAGAAATGCTCGGAACACGTTCTGTCGAGATGCACTCGTGTTAGCGACAGAGTTACTCATTTTGCGTAAGTGCTGAACTTTGTGCCGCATGGGTCCCAGAAAAGAGGTCACGGAAGAAACCATTACTCACTATTGTCGTAGTTGAAAGACGCTACTGTGGTCGCGTCTGCCGCTGTTGCGGCGTCGGGACGACCCTCCATCAGAGGAAAGAGGTTCTCCCCCTCACTCCCCGCACCCCGCCAGCACCGCCTCCGACGCCGCCCGGTCCCGCGCATCGATCCCGAGCCCGTACTCGCTGAGCACGGCCACGAACTGCTCCACATACCCGCAGCGCAGCTCCGCGGCCGGTGGCAGCCACTCCCCCGGGCCGGCGTCGCTCTTCGCGCGGTTGGTCTGCTCGGAGGCGGCGACGAGGTTCGCGGGGTCGTTCGCGAAGGCGAGGCGCTGGTCGTCCGTCCACGACCAGGCGCCGTGGTGCCAGGCCCAGCCGAGGGCGACGACGTGGTCGATCTGCACGAGGCGGGACGTGTCGGTCCCGGAGACGAAGGCGACCGAGGTGCCGTCGTAGGGGTCGATCAGGGTGCCGGTGAGGACCTTGCAGTCGCGGGTGCCGGGCTTGAACACAGGGGCGAGCAGGTCGCGGCCGAGGACGTCGTTGCGGGTGTCGCAGCCGTCGCGGTCGACGTCCGACCACGCCTGTCCGAAGAGGTCGCGGTCGTAGGGGACGGCGGCGGGGCCTTCGACCGAGGGGAGAGCGGCCAGCGTCGCGAGGGACGGAGTTGACGGCTCCGTTTCTGGAGCGGACGGCTCGACGACCGCCGGCGGGCTGCTCGGCGCGGGAGCAGCGGGACTGCTCGACGCCGAAGAAGCACCGGCCGGGGAGGACACCGCCTCCGGTCCGCCTCCTCCCGCCGTGTCCGACAGTGCGACGGCTGCGACGGCGAGCGCCGCAGCCCCCAGCAGAGCGAGGATCGCACCGGCCCGTCGACGAGGGCGCCGGCGCACGGGGGACGTAGGCCAGTGGCGCATGATCGACCCCTCCTGCCACGAGACCCGCGATGCGGTCGACGCGACGCGCCTCCTCAGTATGCGGAGTGACCCGCTCCGGGCTCGACGGTCGGGCGGAGCGTCGGGAACGGGGCGGCCGCGCGGAGCGACGGCGTCGACGGCCGGGATCGAGCCTCCCGGAGGCCACCTCGTCGCGCCCGCGCCGTCGACCCGCGCCTGCTTGACTGCTCCCATGGAGATCTTCATCGGAGTGGTCGGCCTGCTCGGCGGGCTGGTCATCGCCGGGCTCGCGGTCGTCGCGGTGGTCATCGGACGGCGGCGGGCGGTGCCGGCGTCGCTGGTCGACGTCGAGGTGCGGCTGACGCACGCCGGGGACGACTGGTGGCGGGTGGGCGCGCGGGTGCGCAACTCCGGCCGGTCGCTCGTGCCGGTGACGAGCTACAGCGACGGGCGGCCGATCTCGGTCGACCTCGGCGGGGCCGTGTCGGCGGAGTGGTACGGGTCGGCTCCCCGGTCGGACGCGTGGCGGATCGATCCGGCGGTCGGGCTCCTCCTCGGACCCGTCGCGCTGGAGCGCGGGGCCGACCTGGGGGCGACGATCGTCGTGCGCGGGCGGCCGCAGGTGCGGATCGACGCGCCGCTGCGCTACGTGCCGGTGCGCGAGAACGTGATCGAGTCGCAGACGCCGGACGCCGCTCCGATCTGGGGCGTGTCCGAGGCCGCGGCCGCTCCGGCAGCAGCGCCGGCGTCGGCTCCCCCTGCGCCGATCCGTCCGCGTCAGCAGCGTCCGATGGACGCCGACCCGTCACGTCCCGAGCGTGAGAGCGTTCTCCGCGGCGGCTTCGGAGTGTGGGCGGCCATGATCGCGGGGGGCGCCGGAGCCGTCGGCGTCGCGATCGGGATCGCCCTCGAGCTGGCCGGTGTCGAGGCGTCGGGGCTGGGCGGCGCGGGCATCATCCTGATCGCGGCCGGCTTCCTCGGCCTCGTCGGCACCCTCGTGATCCGGCTGCTGCGCCGCTGGCTCGAGCCGCCGGCCCTCTGGCGGACGCCCGCGCAGCGCCTCCGCCGCCCCGGGACGATCACCGTCCTCATCCTGAGCTACGCGGGGCTGGCGCTGTTCTGCACCGAGTTCGCGGCGCAGTCGGTGACCGGCGACACGACCTGGGTGGCCGGGATCGCCGTGCTGATGCTGATCGCCGCGCTGATCGGCATGGGACTCGTCGGGTTCCTCCGCCTGGTGGTCCTGCTCGGCGTACGCCGGGCCTCCCGGGAGACCCCGTGACCCGTGAGGTCGTCGTCGTCGGAGCCGGCCTGGTCGGAGCGGCGACAGCCCGCGCCCTCACCGAGCGCGGCGATCGCGTGGTGCTCGTCGAGCAGTTCGAGCGGGGCCACGACCGCGGCTCGTCCCACGGCGAGACGCGCATCTTCCGCCGCGGCTACCTCGAGGACGACTACCGCGCCCTCACCGGACGGGCCGGGCGCGCCTGGGCACGGCTCGAGGCCGAGACCGGCCGCCGTTTGCTGCACCCGGTCGGCGCGATCGACCACGGCGACCCCGCCGTCCTGGCCGCCGTCGAGGCTGTCCTCCTGCGCGACGGGATCCCCGTGGTGCGGATCGAGGCGGACGAGGCGCAGCGGCGCTGGCCGGGACTCCGCTTCGAGACCGACGTCCTGCTGCACGCCGAGGGCGGACGCCTCGACGCGGCGGCCGCGATCGACGCGATGCTCGACTCCGCCCTCGGACGCGGCGCCGTCCTCCGAACGCGGACGCGGGTGCTGGGCATCGAGGAGCGCGCCGACGACGTGCGCGTGCTGACCACCGACGGCGCTCTCGACGCGGACGCGGTCGTCGTGGCCGGCGGATCCTGGACGCCGCCGCTCGTGAACGGCCTCGTCCGCGCGGCCGGCCGACGCCTCCCTCCGCTGCGCGTGACACAGGAGCAGCCCGCGCACTTCGCGACCGACCTGCCCCTCAACTCCTGGCCGAGCTTCGCCCACCATCGCGCCGGCCTGCCCGTCGTCTACGGGCTCGCGACGCCCGGAGTCGGGGTGAAGGTGGGCGAGCACAGCACCGGAGTCGTCGTCGATCCGGACGAGCGCACCTTCGAGCCCGAGCCCGGAGCGCTCGCCCGCCTCGTCGGCTACGTCGCGGAGTGGATCCCGGGCGTGGACGCGGCGAGCGCCGCTCCGATCAGCTGCCTCTACGACAGCACGCCCGACGAGGACTTCGTGCTCGACCGCGTGGGCCGCGTGACTCTGGCGACCGGGTTCTCGGGGCACGGCTTCAAGTTCGGCCCGGTCCTGGGCGAGCTGCTCGCGGACCTCGTCGCCGGCGGAGCGGCGCGGGAGCGGTTCCAGCTGCTGCCGGCGTGAAGGGCGGGTGCATCCGGAGGAGCGGCTTCCGACCGGGGAGCAGCGGGTGCTCCCGATCCTGCAGCGGATGCTCAGCGGCCTGCGGGGCCCGTCCCGCGCTGCTCGCGGCCGTCCGGGTCGAGGAGGACGGCGTCGTCCCAGCCGCTCGCCGCCTCCGTCGTGCGGGCCTTCGCCGGCGGGCGCCGCGCGACCGCGACGACGATCAGCGCCCCCAGCATCACCAGGGCGGCGGTCTGGAGCGGCGGCGCGACCATCGCGAGCGCCTGCCGCACGTAGAGCTCCGGCGGGACCGTGATCGAGTCGCCCTGGTACTGGTTCGGCAGCAGGAGGACCACGACCGGGAGCGCGAGCACTGCGGCCCAGAGGACGACGGTGACCGCGATGGCGGCGGCCCAGAGCAGGCGGACCCGCGTCATCGGCCGGGAGCCCTCAGCAGCGGGACCACGACCGCCAGGCCGAGCGCGATCAGGCCGACGGTGAGGAACGGTCCGATCGCGTTGTCGCTGAGCACGCGGAGGTACTGCTCGGGCCCGAAGGCGCTCTGCGACGGCGAGTAGTCGTACCAGCTGTGGGAGCTGTTCCAGAGGGCGAGGAGTCCGACGAGGACGCTCATGCCGCCGACTACCGCCAGGGCTCCGGCGATGCGGCGAGTGGAGACAGCGGGGCGGGGGTCGGTGTCGGTCGCGTCGTGACGGTCACCGGAGTCGGGTGCCGCGTCGCCGGGAGCGGGGTCGGGTTCGGCGGGAAGCGGGACGGTCGGCTCGGTCGGGAGTGGGACTGTCGGCTCCGCGGGTCGGGGCGCGGTCGGCTCCGCGGGTGTCGGGACGGCCCGCACCGCCGCTCTCGCGCGCTCCGGAGCGGTCCGTCGGCCGGAGACTCGGGAGCCCGTCGGGCCGTCGACCGATCGCACGTCCTCCTGCTCGGGAGCGGACCCGCCACCTCGCCGGCCAGCTGATCGCCCGATGCACGAGGTCCCGCCCGACAGGAACGGGGAGCGGAGGCGCTCCTCTCCGCTGCCGCGCCGCTCGGCCTCGCGTCCGTCGTAGCCGCGCTGGAAGCCCGCGTGGTAGCGCGGGTCGGTGCCGCCCTCGTCCGTCCCGCCGCTCTCGCGTGGGGAGCCGTCCGCTCCGGTGCTCCGCGCCATGCCGTCCCCCGCTTCGTGCAGTCGGGCCATCATGTCGCACCTCGCTCGCTGCGGGGAGGTGCCGGGCGGAGCTCGGGGTGCGGTCGGCGGAGGCGGGGGTTCAGCGCCCGGCCGCGGTGGTGCGCGACGGGAGGCTGACGATCCCCGCTCCGACCAGCAGCAGGCCGATCGTCACCGCCGTCAGCGCCGGCCAGCCACCGGCTCCGACGGCCAGGCCGAGGAGCCAGCCGCCGGCGGCCGAGCCCGCGTAGAAGGCGATCGTGTAGACCGCACCGGCGTGCCCTCGGAGTGCCGGAACCGCCCGCGCTCCCGTCCAGGCGGCGCCTGTCGCGTGCAGGGCGAAGAAGCCGGCCGTGAAGACGAGGAGTCCGGCGATCACCACGGCGACGTTCTCGGCGAGCATCACCAGCAGTCCGACGATCATCAGGGCGACGCCGATCCGCATGACGAGGCGGGGACCGATCCGCGGACCCCATCTCCCCGCCAGTCGGGAGGAGACGGTTCCCGCGAGGTAGGCGGCGAAGAGGAGGGAGACGAGCGCGGGCGCCAGCGCGAACGGTGGCGCCTCGAGTCGGAACGCCAGGTAGTTGTAGACCGCGACGAACACGCCGACCGCGATGAAGGTCTGCAGCGCGATCGCGACGAGCATCGGATCGCGGAGCACCTGCGCCGTCTTCCCTCGCCAGCCGCCGGGGGCCGCCTCGCGCGCGCCGCCGCCCCGGGGCGCGAGCACCGCGAAGACGATCGCCGCCGCCGCGCAGACGGCCGTCACGACGAGCAGGGCTCCGCGCCATCCGAGCGCCGCCGCGAGCGGTCCGGCGAGCAGGCGTCCGGCGGCACCGCCGATCGTGGTCCCGGAGACGTACGCCGTCGCGGCGGCCGTCGCTCCGGCGCCTCCGACCCGGTCGTGGATCGCCGCGACGGCGAGCGCCGGGACGGCACCCAGTGCCGCTCCCCCGAGGAAGCGCAGGACGAGGAGGAGCTCGAAGGTCGGGGCGACGCAGGCGAGCAGCGCCAGGACCACGGACGTGAGGACCGCGATCCGCATGGATTCGAGCCGTCCGATGCGCTCGGCCACCGAGGCCCACGGCAGCACCGAGAGCGCCAGTCCGAGGGTCGCGGCCGAGACGGTGAGCGCGGCGTCGGACGGGGCGAGGGCCCATTCCCGCGCGAGCTGCGGGAGGACGCTCTGCACGGCGTAGAGCTCGGCGAAGGTCGCGACTCCGGCGGCGAGGAGGGCGATGGTCAGCCGCCGCTGCGAGAAGGGTGCCGCTGCGCGCATCGGTCGGGTGCGTGCGGCGGTGCTCATGATTCCGACGGTAGACCGCCTCCGGTTGCATGACTAATGTGCTTTCTCGTACTGTTCATGCGTTCTGGTCATGTCCGGATCTAGGGTGGTGGCGTGTCCGACGACTGGCCCGCGACCCTCCGCCTCCTGCCCCTGCTCGTCGCGGTCGCCCAGACCGGGAGCGTCACGGCGGCGGCAGCCGAGCTCGGGATCCCGCAGCCGACCGCGAGCCGGTCGCTCGCCCGGCTTTCCGCTCTGGTCGGCACTCCCCTGGTCCGCCGGGAGGGCCGTGGGGTGGTGCTGACGGAGGCGGGGACCCGTCTCGCCGAGGCCGCTCAGGACGGCATGTCGGTGATCCGCGCCGGGCTCGCGGAGGTGCGGCAGGCGGGCGACGTGGAGCACGGCCGGATCGACCTCGCCTTCCAGACGCTCCTCGGGGAGAGCTTCGTGCCGGATGTGATCCGCCGGTTCCGCCGCCGCTGGCCGCAGGTCGGCTTCGGGCTCCGTCACGGCTCCCGCGCCCTCTGCCTGCGGGCCGTGGCGGAGGGCGAGTCCGAGCTGGCGATCGTCGCGGATCCGCCCGATCTCCCCGGCACCACCACGACGACCCTCTACTCGGAGCCTCTCCTCGCGGTCGTGGACCCCCGTCATCCGCTGGCCTCGCGGCGCTCGGTCACGGTGGAGGACCTCCGCGGCCTCGACCTGATCATGCTGGCGCCCGGCTACGGCCTCCACGAGTCGGCCCGGCGCCTGCTCGCCGTGGACGGCCGCGACCCGGTGCCGGCGTTCGAGGTCGGCGACTACCGCGCCGCCCGGGGACTCGCGGCAGCCGGTCTCGGACTCACGATCCTGCCGCCGAGCCCGTCCTCGGTCGACGACGACGTCCGCGAGATCCCGATCGACGATCCGGGCGCGAGCCGTGAGATCGGTGTGCTCGCCCGCGACACCGGAAACCCGGTCGTCCCCGAGTTCCTTCGGGCCCTGCACGCCGCGGCGGCCGCCCGGCGCCGGTGACCGCTGCTCGGCTCTGCTGTCAAGCACAGGAAGCGGAGGCCCTTCGTGCAGCAAGCTTCGAGAGGATCCCCGCACCGCCAGCGACACCCCCATCCCCCCGCTCCTGCACCACGTCACCGAGGACGGCCCCGGTCATGATCCTTCTCCGCACCCACGCCAACCGCTGGACCGCGCGCGCCCGCCGCAGCGGCGTCGTCCTCGGCATCATCACCCTGGTCTCCGATCTCCCCCGCCCGGCCTACCGGACGGTCCGCCTCGACCCGACGAGCGGCGAGCGCTTCCTGCTCCGCGACACCGCCGAGCTCGAGGAGGCCTTCGCCGTGCTCCTCGCCGGGCTCGAGCGCTCGCGCATCGCGGCCTCGGCGCCCCCGGCCGAGTCCGCTCCCCCGTGCGCCCCGGTCGACGCGCCCGTCGCAGTCGAGGACGACCTCGAGGAAGCCGCCTGACCCGACGGCGTCCTTGCGGGGAGACCCTCACCGCGCATCAGGTGCCGGGCTCTCCGCCCGCCTCCTTCACACTCGACGTGTCGGATCGACGTGCCGTGACACCTCGACCGGCGGATCCGTCCTCGGCAGGTCCCGCGGACCGATGACCCGTCGGAGCCGGGCCGACCTGCGCGACCGCAGGAGAGCCCGGCGCCAGCGCGGATCGGTGCGGGCCCGGAGGCGGGGGTCGAGCGGGCGGAAGCCTCCCGCGGTCCGCTCCTCGATCAGCACGATCGTCGCGGTCGCGAGGTGCAGTCTCCGGATCGGCTCCCTCTCGGGATGCGGATGCCCGGAGCGCGTGCGGAGCTGCTGCTCCAGCTGCTCCGGGTCGGCGGACCACCAGGTGCTGACGCCGACGCGTCCATCGGGGAGAGGGAAGCGCTCGGTGATGCGGTACGGGAGGCCGTGCTCGGTCATGCAGTAGTGCCTTTCGAGGAGAGGGTCCGGGAGCCCGGGTCGCGCTGCAGCGGCCCGGGCTCCGGTTCACGAGGTGCGGGTCGAGCGACGGCGCAGCGCCGTCAGGGCGCCGCCGGCCAGGAGCAGAGCGCCGGCTCCGGCCGCGAGGGGCCCGGCCGCCGCTCCCGTCGAGGCGAGCACCGTCGGCACGAGTCCGACCGGAGGCACCGCCACCTGGGCGCAGCTGGCTCCGCCGTCGTCCGCGCACGGGTGCAGGACGGTCGTCGGATCGAAGCCCTCCGGGACCTCGGTCAGGCGTGCCCGGTTGGGGATGGTCCACGCGTCCACGCCGTCGGCGACCCGTCCGGTCACGGTGAACGTCGTCGACGCTCCCGGGGCCAGAGACAGGTTCTCGACAGTCAGGTCGGACGACGCCGGGCCGCCGTCCCGGGAGATCGTGACGTCGCTCAGGTGCGCGAGCTCGGGGATGTCGGTGAGGGTCACCCCGTCCGCCGGCCGAGCCCCCTCGTTGGCGACCACGATCCGGAACCCGGCACGCCCGCCGTGGTCGACCTGATTCCCGATCGCCGTCTTCTCGATGGAGAGCCTTCCCTCGACGGGCGGCACCGGGATCTCGGCGCAGGACGACGTCGCATCGTCAGCGCAGGCGTTCTCGACCGTCGGCGGGTCGAAGCCCTCGGGCTGGTGGGTGATCGAGACGCGGTTGGGCAGGGTCGCGGCGTCGTACCCGTCGGCGACCCGGCCGCTGACGTGCAGCGACACCTGGCCGCCGGCGGGGATGTCGAGACCCGTGACGGGCTCCGTGGCCGGCTGCGTTCCTCCGGCGCCGTTCTCGATGGTCGCCTCGAGCAGGTGGTCGAGCGTCGGGACGTCGGTCACGGTCACGTCCGTCGCGTCGACCGTTCCGGTGTTCGCCACGACGATGTCGAAGCCCGCCGTGCCGCCGTGCTCGGCGCTCGCCTGGGACGCGGTCTTCCGGATCAGGAGCGACCCCTCGCCGATGTCGTGCGGGACGGTGGCGCAGGGGTTCGCGTCGGTCCCCGTGCCGGACGAGGCGGGAGCGAAGGGCGCATCGGCGAGGCAGGCCGTGTTCGTCAGCGCGCGGTCCCCCTCGCCGGTCACGATCACGTCGAAGGTCAGCTCGGCCGTCGCCCCGACCGGCAGGCTGCCGGCCGCCCAGGAGATGCGGCCCGTCTCCGCATCGATCGTGGCCGTGCCCTGCGAGGCGCGGAGGGAGCCGGAGTCGAGCTCGGCGTCGTCGAGCACGCCCTTGTCGAGGTAGTCGATGACGGCGGCGTCGGAGTAGTCCCCGGTCCCGTCCGAGGTCAGCGTCACCCGGTAGGGCACGCGGGCGCCGCGGAGCAGCGGAGTGGCGGAGTCGACCGACGAGGTCTTCGCGATGGTCACGTGCGGCGCGAGCGGATCGAGGCGTGCGACCGCGACCGCACCGTCCGAGCCGTAGGCCCAGTCGTCGATCGCCCGCAGGTCGCCGTAGGAGCCGTGCACCGAGTCGTTGGCGTTGGGGACGCGGCCCCGCCCGGAGTCGTCGCCCTCCCAGCGGTGCACCCCGCCGGACGAGTCGGTGCCGCCGTCGCCGGACGTCACCGAGGAGGTGCCGGAGTACCGCTCCGAGTTCGATCCGGCGAGGAGCGAGTCGTCCCAGTGCACCGTCGACGGGTCGTCGCCGCCGCCGGTCGACCTCACGACGGACACGCCGCCGGCGGACGTCTCGGCGTCGACCCGCGTGAAGTGGAACTCGTTCGTGCGGCCGATGGAGGCACGGAAGGTGACGTCGGGGTCGGTCACGTCGACCGTCCCGCCCTTCGCGTCCCGTCCGTCCCAGTCGACCGAGAAGGGACCGGTCGTCCCCGCGATCCGGGTGAGGTGCACGTCGCGCTCGCCGTCGTAGGCGCCGTCCCCGTCCGCATCGACGTCCACGACGACGGTGCCCGGCTGCGTCCCCAGGACGCCCGTGAGCGTGCCCGCGTCGGAGCCCGCGGACGACCGCCGGAAGGCGAGGCCCTCGATTGTCGGCGCCTGGTAGGCCGGAGCGATCGACTCCGGCAGGTCGGACGACGGCGGGTCCAGGAAGAGCTTGTAGGTCTGCAGGCCGTCGATCCCGGAGCGTCCGGACGCCTGGACGTACTGCGCCCCGATGCCGCCCGCCTCGCTCGACTGCGGCATGGGGACCGAGAGATAGGACGGATCGGACGACCCGACCTTCACGTTGCCCTTGTTCGTGGCCTGGACCGTCGAGGCGACCCCGTCGTAGCCGCGCAGCCCCAGCTCGTAGCGGGCGCCCGTCTCCGTGACGGCGTGGAGCGTGAAGGACGAGCGCCGCTCCTCGGGCGAGGAGTAGGACTCCTTCGCCCCGGACTGGATCGCATAGGAGTCGGACCACACGCGGCCCGCGACCGCCGCGCCCCGTGCGTCTTGGACGCCGATGCTCCAGACGAGGTTCACCGGCGCCGTCACGTCGTCGTCGGACACCCGGATCTGGAAGACGCCGGTCTCGTCCGCCACGAACGAGCCGCCGGCGGACACCGAGGGCGCCGCTCCGGGCGCGAAGTCCTGCTCGTCGAGGACGGCTCCGCCCGGAGCCGTCACCCGGGCGGTACCGCCGCCGGTCTCGCCCTCGCCGGTCCCCGAGCCCGCCCGGAGCGGGTGGAGGTCCACCCGGAGCGTCTCGCCCTTCCGGACCCAGGCCGAGACGGTCGTCACGCCGGCGTTCGTCGCGCCTCCCTGCAGGAGGGTGTTCTCGATCGTCGTGTGAGGACCGTCGGCGGCGAGGGCGGGCGGCGGCGCGAGACCTCCGCCCAGCAGCCCGCTCACGAGCACGCAGCCCGCCGTCGTGCCGACCAGCGCTCGCGCCGTCCGCGCTCGGGGTCGTCCGCGCTCGTCCCGCCCCGACTGTTCCGTTCGACTCATCCGATGTCCTCTCCTCTGCCGACCGAGCGCACTGCGTCGGCGGCGACCGTTCAGCCCCACGGAAGGAGAGTATTGCTCGGTTCGACGTCACCGCGGCCGGTACGGCTGCATCCGTGGAGAACGGCGCGAGATGGGCGCTGTGGAGGAGGAAACGGCGCGCGAGAAGAGCCGAGCGGCATGCTCGCGACGGGTGATCGCAGAGCCTGCGAGGAGTGATCGCGAGTACGGGCGCGGACTGATCGCGGATGCGGGCGGAAGACGGTCGGCGCCGTCGACGGCGCGAAGAGCCGTCCTGCGAGGCGGAGAACCGGCCGTTCCGCCGCCCTGCGCTCTCCGGGAGACCGACTCCGACAGCCATCGGAACGCGCGACTGTTAAAACGAGAACGGCCCGCCGAAGCGGGCCGTTCTGCTCTGTCTCAACCAGAGTGCGCCCGGAGGGATTCGAACCCCCAACCTTCTGATCCGTAGTCAGATGCTCTATCCGTTGAGCTACGGGCGCAGTCCATCGCGTGGGCCAGAGGCGCACGCAACGAGGTACGACTATACATGTCGGGAGCCCCCTCCGCGAATCGGCGGCGGCGGCAGCGAGGGCTCCCTCCCTGGACGCTCCTGTGGCGCCCGGGCGCCCCTTCCTCCCTGGCAATTCGGAACGCGCCGCAGAGCCTCCGACCGGCGGACGCCGCTGCTCCCCCTCACGGCGTACCGTGGGCTCATGGAGGCCGCCGCGATCGAGCTCGTGGGCTTCGTCGTCTCTCCGCTGCACCGCTACGAGGGCCGCCCCGCCGATGGTCCGGTGCCGTCCGAGGGCAACGAGCAGCCCGAGCGGATCGAGATCCGCGCAGGCCTCGGCATCGTCGGCGACCGCTTCTTCGCCCAGCGCGCGCACCGCCCCGCGGCGATCACGCTCTTCGCGGTCGAGACCCTCGAGCACATCGCCGCCGAGCTCGGCGCAGGGGCCTTCGACCCCGCCGACGCCCGCCGCAATATCATCGTCCGCGGCGCCGACGTCGATGCCCTCGCCGGCCGCACGTTCGCGATCGAGCAGGGCGGGGAGCGGATCGAGTTCCAGGGCGGACGACCGGCGAACCCCTGCGCCTGGATGGACGTCGTGCTCGCCCCCGGGGCGTTCCGGGCGATGCGGAGGCGCGGCGGCGTCCGGACCGCTCCTCTGACGAACGGCGTCCTCCACACCGGGCCGGCCCGCCTGATCCTCCACAGGTCGGACGACATGCTGATCTGAGCCCGGCGGCGAGCGCTTAGGCTCGCAGCGACCGACTCCCACGATCGAAGGAGGCCCCGTGCTCCGCCCGAGCGACCTCCTCCCCACCCTCGCCACGACCCTGCGGCGCGGAGTCCGCGACGTCTTCGCGACCACGCGCTCCCGGGGGCGGGATCCGCACCGCCGCACCCGCAGCACCGACGTCTCGGTCCAGCGCGTGCACCACCGCGACGTCTGGGCGCGGGTGAGTACGGTGGGGCGCGACGGCGAGCGCACGTTCGTCCTCGTGCCGGGGATCGGAGTCGCGGCCACCTACTTCGAGCGCCTCGCGCCCGCGCTCAACGAGTTCGGTCCGGTGCACGCTCTCGACCTGCCGGGCTTCGGCGGCGTGCCGCACCCGATCGACGCGCGGCGCATGGACATCGGCGACTACGCCGAGCTGGTCGGCGCCGTCATCGACGAGCTCGGCCTCGACGATCCCGTCGTCCTCGGCCACTCGATGGGGACGCAGGTCGTGGCCGAGCTCGCCGCCCGCCGTCCGGAGCTGACCACCATCGTCCTGCTCGGACCCGTGATGAACCGGCACGAGCGCCGCCTCCCGACCGCCGCGCTCCGCTTCGCCCAGTCGAGCGTCCGCGAGCCCCTCAAGGTCGCGATCCTCGCCGCGGGCGCCTACCTCCTCTGCGGACCGCGCTGGTTCTCCCGCGTGCTGCCCGAGATGATGCACTACCGGATCGAGGAGACCGTCCCCCGGATCCGCGCGTCCGCCCTCGTCATCCGCGGCGAGTTCGACCGGCTCGTGCCGCGCGAGTGGGCGGAGGAGATCGCCCGGTCGATGCCGCACGCGCGGGCCTGGGAGATCCCCGACGCCTCCCACTCCGTGATGCACGCGCACGCGGAGGAGGTCGCCCGCCTCTGCGTCGAGCACGCGCGGGCGCCGCAGCCCGACCGGGACGAGGCCGCCCTCCGCCGCTACCCCGACTCGGAGGTCGATCACGCCGAGGAGGACGCGCCCACCGAGGACCCGATCGGCGCTCTCCGGGGACGCATTACCGAGCTGGCCGGGATCCTCGTGGACGACGACTCCCTCATCGCCGAGGGCAAGACCCTCCACGCCGAGGCGAGCGATCCCGAGGCACTGCACCAGGTCGCTCCGGACCCGGGCGACGGCGAACTCGTCGAGGGCGGCGGACCGAGGAAGGACGGCGAACAGGACGGCTGACCACCGCACACCGCCACCACCCGCACGTCGCGCGGCGTGAGACGCCGAGCGCAGCAAGAGCAGCCCTCCCGCCGACGCCACTCGGCGCCCGCCCGTCAGGACTCCGCGCCGACGATCTCCTCGCGGATGCGCCGCAGATCCTCGGCGAGCGCCCCCAGCAGGATCCAGTGCTGCGGATGCGGAGTCGCGATCACGAGCGGCGCGGTGAGAGCGGGCAGCTCGTCCGTGATCGCCTCCGGCTCGGGAACGTCGACCGAGGACTGCACGAGGAGCCGCAGATCGTGGGCGGCCCGGTGCAGCTGGACGGCGATGTCGGCGATCGTCGGCTCCCCGACGAGCTCGTCGTCGTAGAGGTCGTGCACGGTCCGGGTCATGCCGCGGACCCGGGTCACGATGCGCCCCAGCCGCGGGACGACGGAGTCGAGGGCCAGCAGCCGGTCCCGGTGGGCGGAGCGGCGCGGGTTGAGGCGGAGGGACTCCTCGCCGGTCGCGATCGCCTCCTCCGCCTTGCTCTGCATGGTCTGCAGCAGCCGGGCGTTGATGAGCAGCTCGTCGAGCCGACGTCGCGGGACGGGGGCCTGGAGGGCGTCGCCGAGGTCGTCGAGGGCAGCGGCGAGCTGAGCGGTGAGGTCTCCGATCGCCCGCTCGGCCGGCGCCAGCACGACCGGAGGGACGATGAGCACGTTGATGACGACTCCGACGGCCGCGCCCAGCAGGGTCTCGAGGATGCGGTCGAGCGCGTAGTTCGGCGTGACCGCGCCCACCGAGAGCACGAGCATCGCGCTGATCGGGATCTGCACCGCGGAGGCGGGGGTCAGGCGCACGGCCCACCCGACGGCGATCGCGGCCACGATCGCGAGGAGCACGATGATGCTCTCGCCGCCGAGCACCGTGCCGATCACGGATCCGACGATCACGCCGATGATGACGCCGACCGAGCGCTCGAGGGCCTTGGAGAACGACTGGTTGATGCTCGGCGCGACGACGAGGAGCGCGGCGATCGCGCCGAAGACGGGCAGCGTCCCCGGGAAGACGACGCCGGCGAGGAGCCAGGTGACGACCGTGGCGGCCGCCGTCTTGACCAGCTGCAGCACCGGCGGCCGCGTCGGCACGGTGAAGCTCGAGGTCAGGCGCATGGGACCACGGTAGCGAGCACCCGCTGCCTCGCGGTCCCCGCGCGCATCACCGGCTCGCGGCCGCCTCGACGCTCGCGAGCACCGCGCGGAGCGAGCGCGCCGCCTCCGCCCGCAGATCGGCGGGCACCCCCGAGAGCAGCACTCGCTCGGCGTCGAGCACCTCGGGGAAGGCCCGGTCGACCAGCTCCTCCCCCTCGCGAGTCAGCGTGATGAGCGAGCCGCGCCCGTCCGCCGGGTTCGCGGCGCGCCGCACCAGGCCCCGCCGCTCCAGCGAGTGCACGCGCTTGGTGATCGCGGGAGCGGAGGCGAGGGCGATCGTCCGGAGGGTCGTCGGCGACTGCGGAGCGCCGGCGCGACGCAGCGTGGAGAGCACGTCGAACTCGCCGCGAGTCAGCCCGTAGGCGGCGAGCAGCTCCTCCGTCGCCCGCACGATCAGCGCGGAGGCGCGGATCACCCGCCCGACGACGTCGACGGCGGAGGTGTCGAGCTCGGGCCGCAGCACCGCCCAGCCCGCCCTGATCTCGTCGACCGCGTCACCCGGCTGGCCTTCAGAGTCATTCACGCGTAAAGTATATCTGCTTCACCCGTGAACCACTTCTCCGGCCGCCGCCGCTCGGACCCCGATCAGAGGACCCGATGGCCGCCACCCCCGTTCTGCCCCACCCCCGCGAGCTCCTCGCCTTCGGCCCGCACGCCGGCGCCCATCGCGTCGCCCTGCGCGCCGGCGTCTCGATCGCCGTCCCGCTGCTCGTCCTCTGGGCGCTCGGCCGCACCGATCTCGCCCTCTACGCGACCTTCGGCGCCTTCACGGCCCTCTACGGACGCCAGCACACGCACCGGCCGCGCCTGCTGATGCAGCTGTCGGCAGCCGCGTTCCTCGTCACCACCGTGACCCTCGGCACCGTCGTCTCCCTCTCTCCTCACCGCGACTGGCTGATCATCCCCGTCGTGGTCGCCGTGACCATCGCGGCGGCCTACCTCAGCGACGCCCTGCACTGGCACCCGCCCGGCCCACTGTTCCCGGTGTTCGCCGTCACGGCGTGCGCGTCCGTCCCGTCCGAGCCCTCGCGGATCGCGGTCGCCGTCGCTCTCGCCGCGGGCTCCGCCGCCTTCTCGGTCGTCGTCGGCCTGAGCGGTCTCGCGCTCCCCCGCGCACGCCGCCTCGCCCCGACGCCGTGGCGCACCTCGTTCCGCGCGGCGGCGGCCCGTCCGGCGACGCGCGCCGCCCTGCTGCGCTTCGGGGCCGTCGTCCTGGTGGCGGGCACCGTCCCGACCGCGACCGGCCTGGGCCACCCCTACTGGGCGATGGTCTCCGCCGTCGCAGCCGTCTCGGGAGCGGACGCGGGCGCCCGGCTCGTGCGCGCGGGCCACCGGATGCTCGGCACGATCGTCGGAGTGCTGATCGCCGCCGCGCTCCTGGCCCTGCCGCTCTCCCCGCTCGCCGTGATCGTGGTGGTGGTGCTCCTCCAGATGACCGCCGAGCTCGTCGTCGGCCGCAACTACGGTCTGACCCTCGCCTTCGTCACTCCGCTCGCGATCCTCATGGTCGAGCTCGCGCATCCCGTCGACGAGCTCGTGCTGCTGCGCGACCGGGCGCTCGAGACCGCGCTGGGCGTGCTCGTCGGAGTCGTGGCGACGCTCCTGACCCACGCCGCCTCGCAGCGCTCGCGCTCCCGCTCCTAGGCTCAGGAGGATGGACCGCACGATCCCCGCTGTGCTCGCCGAGATCACGGCGGCCGTCGCCGAGGTGCGCGACGTCGCGCGGTCGCAGCAGGACGGCGCGCGGGCCCGCGTCGCGGACCGGCTCGACGAGCTGTTCGCCGGAGCGACGACCCGCAGAGAGGTGCGGGCGGCGGCCGCCGACGCGCTCGGGCTCTGGGGCGGGGCGGGCTCCTTCTCGGACGTCGGCTCGGCCGAGGCCGACCACGCGATCAGGCGCCTGTACCGGGCCCTGCGCGCCGGCCGCTCCTGGCTGCTCCACACCGGCTGACCCGCACGTCGCGACCGCCGGAGCTCGCCGGGAACGACGAAGGCCCCCTGCTTCCGTGGAAGCGGGGGGCCTTCTCGTTGGCGGTACCGGTGGGATTTGAACCCACGGTGGACGCAAGCCCACACATGTTTTCGAGACATGCTCCTTCGGCCGCTCGGACACGGTACCGGGGTCGAGTGTACGCGACGGCCGGAAGTCGCGCCAATCGAGCGGACGGGCCGCCGTCAGGCGGGGAGGAGGAAGCCGAGCACGCGGTCCCACTCCGGGATCGCGAGCAGGTGGCCGCGTCCGGGCACGACCTCGAGGCGGGAGTCGGGCAGCCGGGCGGCGTACCACTCGGCATGGCGGCGGCCGGCGACCGCGTCCTCGGCGCCGTAGAGGAGGAGCGCGGGCGGCTCGGCGGACTCGACGGCGAAGCCCCAGTCCTGCACGCCGTAGCCGATGAGGTCGGCGGCCATGCCGAGGGCGCCCTGGGCGGCGGCGCGCTCGAGCATGCGCGAGAGCCGCTCGCGGACTCCGGGGGCCTCGAGCACCGCGGTGTCGGCGTCGCCGGAGCCGAGCATCCCGAGCAGGGCGTCCGGGGCGGGGGTCGGGCCGAAGGCGCCCTCGAGGGTGCGGGTGAGCGAGCGGACGGCCTCGTCGAGCGGGAGGTCGGCCAGGCGGGCGAGCTCGGCGCGGTTCTCGTCGCCGACCCACGGCACGGCGCCGTCGGGAGCGGGCGTGCCGATCACGGCGACGCGCTCCACGAGGCCGGGGTAGTTCGCGGCGAGCGCGAGGGCCACGCGGCCTCCCGCCGACCAGCCGGCGGCACTGACGGAGGCGATGCCGACGGTCGCGAGGTACTCGGCGATGTCGGCGGCGGCCTGCTCGGGGCTGGCGCCGACGCCCGCTCCGGCGGGGTCGAGGTCGGTCAGGAGGGAGGAGGCGCCGTAGCCCGGGCGGTCGAACGAGAGCAGGCGCACCCCGTGGCGCGCGGTCGCCTCCGGGTCGGGGTCGAAGTCCGAGGAGCCGGGAGCGGGATGCGCCAGGACGACGACCCGCTCGGCGCCCTCGGGGCCGGACCAGCTGACTCCGAGCGGGCGGCCGGACTTGAGGACGTGCACTGTCGAGGGCATGTCCCCCAGTCTCCCGCAGACGTCCGACGCCGACGGGGCGGCGCTCGGGGCGGCGTCGTCTTCCGTGGCGCGATCCTCCGCCTCCGCTCCTCCGCGACGACGCTCCTCCACAGGCGCCCTCCACGAGACCTCTCCCCCGGCCTGGCGCGCCCCGCTCGCGGCGTCGGTGGTCGACGGTACTGTCGAAGACACGTTCGAACGAGCGGCGGTGTCGGGGGTCCCCCGTAGCGTCGCGCTCGTCCCCCTCCTCCGCCCCGAAAGGACCTCATGGCCTCCTCGAAGACGCGCACCGCCCCGTACCGCTGCTCGGAGTGCGGGTGGACGACCGCGAAGTGGGTCGGCCGCTGCGGCGAGTGCCAGCAGTGGGGCTCCGTGATCGAGAGCACCGAGCGCACCGGCCTCGTCCGCGCGGTCGCCGCTGTGGCTCCGGCCGCCGGCCGCATCGCGCGGCCCATCACCGAGATCGAGACCACGTCCGCGGCGCACCGCCCCACCGGCGTGGGCGAGCTCGACCGCGTGCTCGGCGGCGGGATCGTCTCCGGCGCGGTCGTGCTGCTCTCGGGAGAGCCCGGCGTGGGCAAGTCGACCCTCCTGCTCGAGGTCGCGAGCCGCGCTGCGGCCGAGGGCCAGCGGGTCCTCTACGTCAGCGCGGAGGAGTCGGCCGCGCAGGTGCGCATGCGGGCCGAGCGCACCGGCGCGATGCACGACAGCCTCTTCCTCGCGGCCGAGACCGACCTCGCCACCGTGCTCGGCCAGATCGACGAGGTCCGGCCGGACCTGCTCATCGTCGACTCGGTGCAGACGGTCGCGAGCGACACCGTCGACGGCCTGCCCGGCGGTCCCAGCCAGGTCCGCGAGGTCGCCGCGACCCTCATCCGCGTCTGCAAGGCGCGGGCGCTCCCCCTCGTGCTCGTCGGACACGTCACGAAGGACGGCTCCATCGCGGGGCCGCGCCTGCTCGAGCACCTGGTCGACGTGGTCTGCCACTTCGAGGGCGACCGGCAGACGGCGCTGCGCTTCGTCCGCTCGCTCAAGAACCGCTTCGGCCCGACGGACGAGGTCGGCTGCTTCGAGATGACCGCCGAGGGCATCGCCGAGATCCCCGACCCGAGCGGTCTGTTCCTCAGCCGCACCCGCTTCCCCACCCCGGGCATCTGCGTCACGGTCGCGATGGAGGGACGCCGCGCGCTCCCCGTCGAGATCCAGGCGCTCGTGATCGCGAACGACGGCGAGCACCCCCGCCGCGTCACGAACGGAGTCGACGCGTCCCGGGTCGCGATGATCCTCGCCGTCCTCGAGCGGCAGGCGGGCATCCCCCTGCGGCGCTGCGACGTCTACGTGTCGACCGTCGGCGGCGTGAAGCTCATGGAGCCGGCGGCGG
>NZ_PSVX01000065.1:0-19192 GCF_002932695.1 Rathayibacter sp. AY1D2
TCGCGCAGCGCTTCGCCGCGGGGGAGCTGACGCGGGAGCAGGCCGTCGACGAGCTCGGCCGCTGGCGCTACCGGTCCGGATCGCCGAGTGACGGCTTCGACTGGACGACCCTCGACCCGGGGGAGTTCGAGGAGGTCCGCCGGGCCCTGTCCGATGGTCTGCTCGACGCCGCGATGTACGACGAGATCCTCGACCGGTACAGCGGGCAGGACTCCTCCGGCGAGAGCGCGGCGTCCGCGGAGGAGAGCGCATGAGCGCCGGCCCCCTGGACCTCGCCTTCACCGCCCCGATCGGTGTCGCCGTGAAGGGCGACCTCTGGTCGTGCGTCGAGGTGCCCGGCTCCGTCGAGCTGCTCGGCACAGGGAGGTCGGTGAAGGTGGTCGCCACCGTCGACGGCGAGCCGGTGACCGCGGGCCTGCTGCCGAACGGCACCGGCGGTCACATGCTGTCGATCAGCGCGAAACTGCGGAAGACGATCGGCAAGGACCTCGGCGACGTCGTCACCGTCCACCTGACCGAGCGCCTGAGCTGAGCACTGGCGGTTGGCCAGGGCCCGCGTGCGGATGGTTGACTCGACGGACGCGGAATCGAGTCCTGTTCGTCGTCGGGGTCACAGCGATGTTCGTCGCGCTGGTGCTGAGGCTGGTGTGGCCGGCAGGTGAATTCGCCTCCGGCTTCGCGCTCGCCCTGCAGCTGAGCGGCATCCTGCTCCTCCTGGTCTACGGGGTGAAGCACTTCACGGGGCGGACGCGCCGGAGCTGAGCGGCTCATCCCAATCGGGGGTGTAGGAGTTGGGGTCTGAAGCCGCCGGTCTCGAGCAGGCTTCGGGCGATGTAGTTGGTCAGGTTGCGGAACCCGAGTGCGGAGCCGCGCAGGTGTTCGAGCCGTCCGTTGAGCGCCTCGGTCGGCCCGTTGCTGGTGCCGGGTCGTTCGAAGTAGGCGAGCACGTCAGCGGCTCGCTTCTTCAGGGTCCGGCCCAGGGTGGTGAGCTCGGTGAGCACCTTGGGGACGCCGGCGCTGAGGTCGGTGATCAGCTTCTCCATGAGCTCGCGGCCACGTTGCCGGTCCTCGTGGCGATAGGCGGCGATCATGCGCTGGTAGACACCCCAGGTCGCCTCGACCTCGACGTGAGCGTCATCAACGAACAGCGCGCGTAGCCTGTCGCTCTGCTTGTCGGTGAGCAGGTCCGCGCCGGTGTGCAGACCGAGGCCGTCGAGTCGAGCGAAGGCGGTCAGGTCAGGGCGGCCGAAGCCGGCCGGCGGGGTAGCGTCGGACACGTCGAGGTCTTTCGGACGGATGGCGTAGGAACCTCCGTCGTCGGGTGACCTCGACGTCTATCTGCTGACCGACGCGCCCGGGCCGACCTACACCGTCATCTGAGAAGACCCCTGAAACGTCTTCGCCGACGACGGGGCCGGCGAGGAGGAGGGCGCGGTGAGCTGAGAGAATGGAGCTTGCTCGGCTTCGACGCCGCCGCAAGCTCCGGTGAAACGGTCGGTACTGGTCGGTCGTCGTCGGTCACCACCGGATGGCGGCGTCCTCCACGCTCGGCGTTTGCGCAGGTCAGCGGCTCGTTCGCCCAGTGGGCGCATTAAGCGATAGACGCAAAGCCGACGTGATGAGGTCGTCCGTTCGATTCCGACAGGCGGCTCCGGCGAACCGTTCTGGTGGTCGCGCGATGCGCTGGCCTCACGGCTCTGCCCGACACCGACGTCGCTCTCCTCTGCGACAGACCCCTCGCCGGCTGAGCGCTCGCGGCCGGCATCCTGTCCGTGTGCCGATAGGCCTCGCACCGCTCGGCAACGCAGCGTGGCGTTGCGTCGCGACCTGGCGACGGCTCGGCGGGGCGCGATCGTCTCGTGCGTTGGCGGACTACGGGAGCTTGGACGCGAGGACGTCGGCCGCCAGGATCTCGGGTGCTGCGCCGAGGAGGTGCTGGTTGGCCATCAGGGCTGCGACGATGGCGCCGTTGGCGTGGGCGTCGCGAGCGGCTTCGTCGGGGAATGCATCGAAGATCCAGAAGGTGTCGGCGTGGGTCCTGACCGCGAACCAGACAATCGTTCCTACTTCTTCGTTGGCGAGTGCGACAGCGCCGGCGAGCAGATCGGCGACCGCGTCGTGCTGTCCATCGGCCGCGACGATCTTGGCGACGAAGGCATACGGAAGTGATGCGGGTGTGGACATGAGGGACTCTCCTTGACGTCGGGGTTCTTCGTGGGACGAGTTCAGCGTATGACGAGCGAGGGCCGGTGGGGAGTGGCGTATACGGCAGTATTGCTATTGTTTACGTCATGCGTATCGGGCTGATCGCGATCGACGGCTGCTTCGGTTCGGCTATCGCGTCGATCATCGACATCGTGCGGGTGGCCGACGGAGCCCGCGGCGATGTCGACCCGCGGATCGACCCGATCGAACTCGCCATCCTCGGACCGAAACGGCGAGTGACCACGACGGCATCGATGACCCTGTCGGTGGACCACCCGCTGTCGGAGTCCGGAGAGTTCGACGTGGTCGTCGTCCCTGCGCTTGGAACCCTTACGGCCGCCGCTACCAACGACGTCCTCCAGAGCCGAGATGCTCGTTCGGTCATCGCCTCGCTCGGGCGCCTCGACGAGGCGACCACCCGGATCGCCGCGGCGTGCACCGGCGTGTTCGCTGTCGCCGAGACCGGACGGATGCATCATCGGAGGGCGACGACCAGCTGGTTCCTGGGGCCGGAGTTCCTGAAGCGCTATCCGACCGTCGCCCTCGATCTCGACACCATGGTCGTGGTCGACGGGAACCTCGTCACCGCCGGCGCCGCGTTCGCCCACATCGACCTCGCGCTCTCACTCGTGCGATCGATCAGCCCCGACCTGGCCCAACATGTCGCCAAGCTCCTCATCATCGACGAGCGTCCGTCTCAGGCGGCCTTCGTCGCCTACGAACATCTCCGGCACGAGGACCCGATCGTCGTCGAGTTCGAACGCTTCGTGCGCGCCCGCCTGGACGAACCGTTCAACGTCGCCTTCGTCGCGCAGTCGCTCGGCACCAGCCGGCGCACCCTCGAACGACGAGTCCGTGCGGCGCTCAACCTCACTCCGCTCGGCTTCGTCCAACGGCTTCGCATCGAACGAGCTCGGCACCTCTCAGCAACCACGGACTTCACCTCCGCCGAGATCGCGCTACGGGTCGGCTACGCGAATGCCGAGACTCTGCGCTCCCTCCTGCGCAGGGAGCGACGCCGTTCCTGACCTATCGCCATGCCTGTGGCCGGTGTCCTAGCGCTCGACTGGAACCACCTCTCAGCACGTCGCGTCGACGCTCCTGCGTCGCCCCTGGACGACCCACTCGACACGCCCGCAGCACAGGTCATGTGACGTGTCCCGGCTTCCCTGACGGTCGGGGTTGGGTGGCTGTGATGTCGCTGCGTTCTCGTCGAGGGGGTCAGCAGACTCGATCAGGGTCGACTGGGATGAGACGCGAAGGCGGTCAGGTCAGGGCGGCCGAAGCCGGCCGGCGGGGTAGCGTCGGTCACGTCGAGGTCTTTCGGACGGATGGCGTAGGAACCTCCGTCGTCGGGTGACCTCGACGTCTATCTGCGGACCGACGCTCCCGGCCGACCTGCACCCTCATCTGGGAAGAGCCAGCTGAGCTCCGGAATCGGAGGAAGACCCGTGGGCGGATCGGAGGAGCCGGCCCGGGCGGATCCGGAGCCGGAGGTCCACCGGGCGCTCGCGCGGTGGGCGGCGGAGTGCGCGGAGCGCGCCCTCCCGGCATTCGAGGAGTGGGACCCGGACGATCCCCGGCCCCGGCGCGCGCTCGACGTCCTCCTCGCCTGGGGGCGGGGTGAGGCTCCGATGACCGAGTGCCGCACGGTGGCCTTCACGGCGCACGCCGCAGCCCGCGCCGCGACGCAGGCGGGCGAGCGGGCCGCCACCGCTGCCGCGCGGGCGGCCGGGCAGGCCGCAGCCGTCGCGCACATGGTCGATCACTGCTCGCACGCCGCCGTGGAGAGCAGCGCGCGGCCTCGGGCCTTCACGCGAAGGAGCGCGCAACGGATCGTCGCTCTCACTGAATCCGCCCGCTGCGCGGATGCTCTCCCAGCGATCTTCTCGCGTCGTTGAACGTCCGCGACTGCTGTGTCGTGTCCTCGGTGGGACCACCTCGGCCCCCGCACTACAGGAGGCATCATGCTCAAGCGAATCGCGACCACTGTGACGACTGCGGCGTTCGCCGCCGTCCTTCTCGCCGGATGCTCGACGGCCGCCGGCTCGGCCGCCTCGTCGGAAGCGCCGGCCGACAGCCCCTCCGCCACCGCGATGGCCTCCGCCACCGCGACCGCCTCCGCTGAGACGGCGGCTCTCACGACGGCGTCCTCGCCGCTGGGCGAGATCATCACGGACGAGGCCGGCTACACCGTCTACACGTTCATGAAGGACACGCAGAACTCGGGCAGCAGCAGCTGCTACGACGAGTGCGCCACGACCTGGCCGGCCGTGACGGCGTCCAGCACGACCGCCGCGGACGGGATCACCGGAGAGGTCGGCTCGATCACGCGCACCGACGGGACGACCCAGCTGACCGTCGACGGATGGCCGGTCTACCGGTTCGCGAAGGACACCGCGCCGGGCCAGGTCAACGGGCAGGGTGTGAAGGACGCCTGGTACGTCCTCCTCCCTGACGGCACGATGAACAAGGAAGCCGCGGCCATGAGCACCGCCACCCCGGCGTCCTGATGCGACGGCGACCCGTCCCCGCGCAGCGAAGCGCATCGTCGGGCCGGGTCGCCGGTTCTCGACAGGCATGGACGGAAGGGATGACCGGCAGTGATCGCAGCAACCGTGATGAGGGAGCGCACCGTGGCGCTTCGAGGCGGTGAGCGTTGTGCCCCGCCCCGTCGATGAGCTCCTGGCGGCGCTGTACGAGAGTCACGGCCCGGCCTTGCGGCGCTTCGTGCAGAACCTCACTCGGAACGCGGCGCTGACGGAGGACGTCGTGCAGGAGACGATGGTCCGGGCCTGGCAGCGCCCGCAGGTCCTCGAACGCGACGCCGACGCCGCTCGCGCGTGGCTGTTCACCGTCGCCCGCAACCTCGTCATCGACGACGCCCGATCCGCTCGGAGCCGACGCGAGGTGCCGGCGAAGGACGAGGACGGCGGCGGCGCCGTCCCCGATCGCACCGACGCGGTCCTGGACAGCATCCTGGTCGCCGACGCTCTCGCATCGCTGTCGGTGGAGCATCGTCAGATCGTGGTGGACGCGTACTTCCTCGGACACACCGTCCCCGAGATCGCCCGCCGGCACTCCATCCCCGAGGGAACAGCGAAATCTCGATTGCACTACGGACTGCGCGGACTGCGACTGGCTCTGCAGGAAAGGGGCGTCACCCGATGAACGACCACCACGGAAGCTCTGCGACGGAGGACGAGTACCGCGACTGGGACGCGTCCTACGTCCTCGGCGCTCTCCCCGCAGATCAGCGACTCGAGTACGAGCAGCACCTCAGCGGCTGCGCGGCCTGCCGCGCGGCCGTGGCAGAGCTGGCAGGACTGCCCGGCATCGTCGGCCGCCTCTCCGTCGAGGACGGTCTCGCCATCAGCGCATCGGACGACGGCGAGGAGGCGCCGCCGTCGATGGTGACGCTGCCCGCCATCGCCCACCGTGTCCGGACGCGCCGACGTCGGCGCCGGCTGGTGACGTCCCTCGCCGTCGCGGCCGCCGTCACCGCCTCCGTCTTCGGAGGTGTCGCTCTCGGCACGGGCATCGCGGGCGCTCCCGTGGCGAGCGAGGCGACCCTCGAACCGATGGACCCGATCGCGGCCGATCCCGCTCTCGCTGCGGACATCCAGGTCGAGGGGAAGCCGTGGGGCACCCGGCTGGAGTGGAGCTGCACCTACAGTGGTGATGCGCCCGCCGACGCGGAGTACGAACTCGTGATCACCCGCACAGACGGCAGCACGATCACCGTCGCCACCTGGACGGCGGCCGGGCGGCGCGCCGTCGACCTGGCGGCGTCCACGGGCGTCGCCCGGTCGGAGATCACCGGCGTCGACATCAGGGTCCGCGGCACGAACTCCCCCCTCGTCCGCACCGACACCTGAGACACCGCCCACCCGCAGGAGACACCGTCACTGCCCGCGGTGCCGCGGGCACCGGACAGGAGCAGACCATGAGCACCGAGACCACGCCGCTGCACATCACCCGCGAGGGCCCGAGAAGCTTCATCGGCCGCAACGCGCGAGGAGCCGAGGTCCGCATCGGCGGGTCGGACGCCGACGGCGTGTTCTCGCCCGGCGAGCTGCTGCACCTCGCCCTCGCCGCCTGCGGCATGCTCTCCTCGGACCACATCCTCGCCAGCCGGCTCGGAGCCGACTTCGAAGCGACCACCGACATCACCGCGACCAAGCCCGAGGGGGAGGACCGCTACGACTCGATCGCCGCCGTGATCCGCGCCGACCTGTCGGCGCTCGATCCCGAGCGGATCGCCTCACTGTCCGAGCGCACCCACCGGGCGGTCGACCGCCAGTGCACCGTCGGCCACACGCTCGAGCACGGCGCGGCGTACACCGTCGACGTCGTGGACGACCAGGCCGTTCCCGTCAGCGGTTCGAGGACGGGGGCCGTCTGAGATCAACACCTCATCGGTCACGGCGACCGGTGACGACCGAGACGCGGACGTCTCCCTTCAGTGCCGTCAGTCTGCGACTCGCCGACCGGATCCGAGACGATTCGCGAGGCGGAGCGCGTTCACGGAGCGGAGGTGCTGGTCGGCGCGGTGACGCCCGTTGGCCGGTGAGGGGTGCGGTGCCGCGAGGACGGGGACGACACGGGGATCATCGTGCAGGGTCAGATAGCGCATGACCCCGTCTAGCGCCACGGTCCCGTAGGTGACGACGGCTTCGAGCGCGGGCAGCAGCTCCAGCAGCTCACCGAGCGCGAGCCGGCCCTGCTCGATGTCCGCGGGGCGGACGCGGCCAGGGATCTCCCACGGGATGAGGTTCCACCGGACGTAGTGGTCGCGGGAGAGTCCGGACTCGATGCGGGCCGCCCGGAACGCGGCGGCGGTGGGCCCGAGGTTGTCTTCGCTGCAGACGGCAGCGGATCCCGCGGCGATCGTCCGAGGGCCGGGTGACTGCATCAGCACCAGGACGCGACTGGCGGTGCCGCCGGAGCGGGGATCGAAGCCCGGAACGAAGCGTCCGGTCGCGTCCGCGGTACTCCGCCAGGTCTCGGCGAGGGCGTTCAAGGTTCGGACATCCACGATGCTCCTCGATCCCGGTCAGGCCGGCCGCGGTGGTGCGAGCAGGGTGCCGCGGATCACGGAACCGTGGAACGTGCGGGCGGCGACGATGATCCACGCGGCGACCAGGCCGACGTAGTAGAGCACGGCGAGGCCGGCGACGACCGTGAGACCGGAGTGCAGGGCGAGGCCGTTCAGTCCGGTGACGCAGGTGCCGACGGGGAACGTGAACGACCACCACGTCAGACTGAACGGCAGGTGCTCCTTCGCGGTGCGGAGGGTGATCGCGAGGGCGATGACGGTCCAGAGCAGCGCGAAGCCGAGCATCGCGAAGCCGTACACCAGAGCCACGACCAGCAGCGCACGCGCCATGCCGGCGTCCACGACGGTGGGCGCGTTCGAGGCGAGCAGATTCACAGCGGTGATCGACTGTCCGACCGGACCGAGGACGATCCACAGCGTCGGCACCATCCCCGCCGCTCCTACCTTGTGCTGCGCGAGCCGGTTCCAGATCAGGGTGATCACCACCAGTGACGCGATCAGGCTGAGGCCGAAGAAGCCGTAGCAGGACCACAGGAGCGTCTCCCGCGCTTGCCCGGCGGGCGCGTACGGCAGCAGCAATGCGCCGGTGGAAGCGGACACCATCGGCGGAACGATCGGCATCAGCCAGCCGCCGAACGCCGAATCGGGCTTGTTCTCATGCCGGGTGAACGCGAGGTAGGGCACCAGGACCGCCGTCGCCAGCCCGCCGAGAGTCCCCGCACCCCAGAGCACCCAGTCGATGGTGACAGCGGCCGGCACGCCGATCCAGTCCTTGCCGAGGAGGAGGGTTCCCGCGCCGACGGTGAGGAACGCCATGGGAGGCGCGCCGTAGAAGTGCGAGAGGACCGGATTCAGGTGGTGCCTCATCGCTGTACCGCGGTAGCGGACCCAGTGCAGCCCGGTCGCGACCGTCAGCGCGACGAGCAGCAGTGCGGAGATCGCCCAGACGACGGTGGCCCCGGTCCGCAGTCCGGGGAACTGGAGTGGCAGGGACGCGGCGGCGACCGCGACGATGCCGGTGCCCATGATCGACGCGAACCAGTTCGGCGTCAGGTTCGACACGATCAGTCCCGGATGCTCCAGCTCCCGGAACAAGCGCCTCGACCGCGGAGGATGCCCGATCGAGGAAGATGCGCGGGCGGGGGAGAGAGTTGTCATGACTCCAGCCTGAGCATCGCCGTCCCCAGCCGATACAGCGATCGTGTTGGCGGGGCACAATGAGTGCTTGTGGCGACGCGGCGATTGACGGACCGGATCCTGGATCTCGACACGCTGGAGGTGCTCGAACGCGTCGCCGAGGCGGGCTCGCTCTCCCGCGCTGCCGAAGCCCTCGGCGTCACCCAGCAGGCCGTCTCGGCGCGTCTGCGGGTAGCGGAGCGCGCCATCGGGCAGCCGCTCGTGCGCCGCTCTCCGACCGGGTCCCTGATGACCGACGCGGGCCGGCTCGTGCTCGAGCTGGCCGGCCCGGTCCTCGAGGCGTCCCGCCGCCTCGAGGCGGGCGCGGCGGCACTGCGACAGCCGACCGGCTCACTGGTCCTCGCGGCGTCGCAGACCATCGCCGAACTGCTGCTCCCACGCTGGCTCCTCGAATTCCGACAGCGCACACCCGAGGTGAGTGTGCAACTGATCGCCGGCAATTCAGCCACGGTCACAGAGCTCGTGAGATCCGGTGCCGCGCAACTCGGATTCGTCGAGACACCGGCGTCCACGGCCACGCTCTCCTCTGACGTGGTCGCGGAGGACGAACTCGCTGTCGTCGTAGCACCGGACCACCCCTGGGCACGCGCGGCGAGTATCAGCGCCGAGGACTTGGCCGGCACCGCACTGCTGACACGAGAAGAAGGCTCCGGCACCCGGACGACCCTCGAAGCATGGCTCCACGACGCCGGGCTCGCACCCACGACTCCCGCCGCGATCCTTGAAACGACGGCGATCATCCGAGCGAACGCCCGCGCCGGCATCGCGCCCGCAGTCATGAGCATCCTCACCGTCGAAACAGATCTCGCCGCGCGCTCACTGATACGAGTGCCCCTCCGCGGACCAGCACTCGTGCGACCCCTCCGCGCCATCTGGTCCGATCGCATCGGGTCGTCCGCGGCGGCGTTCCTGGAGATCGCGCACGAGATGCGCTGACCGGTGCACGGCTCGTCGCAACGCCGATCACGCCAGCGGCCGTGTCTGCTCGAGCTACAGCGATCCGGTCGATCTGCACACGGCGGCACGGACGTCATGTCGCGGTGATGGCGAAGAGCCCGGCGATGCCGACGGTGTAGAGCGCGAGCACGATCAACGAGTCGATTCCCATGCCGGCGATGCGGCGGGTGGGTCGGAAGATCAGTCCGACGATGTAGACGAGGGTGAGCAGGGCGGCGAGAGCGGTGAGGTAGATGTCGGACGAGTTCGCCTGCGGGAGGACTGCGGTGCCGGAGAGGACGGTGGCGACGAGGAACAGGACGGGGAGGAAGGCGTTGCCGCCGAAGATGTCGCTGATGGCGAGGTTGTCGTCGCCCTGCTTGATGGCTTGCAGCCCGGTCGAGATCTCGGGGAGGGAGGTGGCGAGAGCGAGCACGGTGGCTCCGAACAGCACTCCTGAGAGACCGAGCTGCGAGGATGCCGCGTCACCGGCGCGCTCGAGCACGACACCGGCGAGGAGGGTCGCCGCGGCGGAGATCGTGAACACGATGGTCGCCTTGCGTGTGCTCATCGGGTGCGTCTTCTTCTTCGAGGGGGATGCTGTCGCGTCGGGGGCCCGCCCGTCCTCGTGCCAGGGGAGGTGCTTGCCGGAGCGTTGCACGAGCAGCAGCCCGACGACCCAGAGGCCGGCGATGAGGACGACGTCCGGGGTCAGGCGCAGCACTTCCAGTCCGGAGGGCAGCTGGCTGCCGGCGATGACGACGGCGAGCACCGCGACGACCACGAGCCCCTCGAGCACGAGTGTGAGGGACGCGGCACGGTAGGTGAGCGGCTTCGCACCCTTTCCGCGCTTGCCGAACAGGTCGAGGACGACGAGGACCACGGTCTGCAGTGCGATGCCGCCGAGGATGTTGCCGACCGCGACGTCCAGGTTCCCGGAGAGCGCGGCGGACACGGTGATCGCGATCTCCGGCAGGTTCGTCGCGACGGCGAGAACGATCAGACCGCCCAGCGCACTCCCCAGGTGCAGGCGCGCGTCCAGAACGTCCGTGGCCTTCGACAACTGGATGCCGGCGACCCACACCACTGCGGCGGCGGCGAGAAAGACGACGACGAGAACAACGAAGGGCAGACCATCCATGCAGTGAGTGAACCGCGCCGACGACGATTCGCGACCCCCTTGCGCCTGAGCTGCTTCTCACCGCCTCGCGCGCGGTGGTCTCCGTGGTGATCGGTTCGACCGCGTGCCATCCTCGACGACACCCCGATCGTCGGGTCGAGCGTGATCCCACCGTTCGTTCCCGAGGCGCGCTTCGTCAGTAGCAGGCGATTCGGGTACGCCGCAGCGTCCGCACGTGTACGCGCGGGCAGCTGGCGGGGACCGGACCCTTGGGAAGGGGCCGGTGTCGCCCGCAGTGCATATGCGACACTCCACTGGCTCCAGATCCTGCGATCCTCGAGCGGCTTGACCGGATCGTCGGCGACCGTGTCCCGTGGCAGACGCATCAGATGGCCGGTGACGTTGCACACGCTCTGGCGACGCTCGCGGACCGTGTCGATGCGGTCATGATCATTGTCGGCACGAAGGAGCCGTCTCTGCGTCGCACCGTGCAGGAGGTCTTCTCCGGTGCCGTCGGCGCCCGTCTCGCTCACCGTCAGCACCGGCCGGCCCTCATGATCCTCCTCGCCCCGGTCGATGATTCGGAGCCGCTGCCCTGGTCCTGACCGAGGTGCGGGCGTAGGCTGACGGCAGTGGTGATGGATCCCGCCCGAGCGTGAGCTCGAACTGCCGCCGAGGCTGATGGTTCCTACCTTCTCGATCAGAGACCAGGTAGGTGACCCATGCCCGCGCATCCCCCGCTCGTCCTCGTGTGCCACGGCGAGAGCACCGGCAACGCCGACGGTCTCTTCTGCGGCGTCCTCGACGTCCCCCTCACCGACCTCGGACGTGACGAAGCGCGACAGGCCGCGACGCTACTGAGGGACGCATCGATCGACCCCGATCTGATCCTCACGTCGACCCTGCAACGCTCCACCGAATCGGCCCGGATCATCGCCGGCGCCCTTCCAGGGCGGCCGCGGATCGTCGCGGCCCAGTGGCGGCTGAACGAGCGCAACTACGGAGCGCTCACCGGCCTGTCCACAAGCGCCGTCGGAGCCCGGTACGGGGCCGACGCCTTCCTGGAGTGGCGCCGGTCGATGGACGTCCGCCCGCCTGCTCTGTCCGCCGCCGCCTTCGTGCAGCTGCACAGGTCCGCGGCGTTCCGTGGGCAGCCGGCCGAGGCGATGACGGAGACGGAGTCGTTGCGCGACGTCGTCCACCGACTGCAGCCGCTCCTCGAGGAGCGAATCCTGCCCGCCCTCCAGGAGGGCGAGACGGTGCTCATCGTCGGGCACGGCAACTCCCTGCGCGCGCTGCGCGCCCTTCTCGAGGACCTCGGCGATGCCGCGGTCCGCGATCTGAACATCCCGACCGGTCAGCCGTACCTGTACGACACCGGGCCGTCCGGGACACCGATCTCGAGGAGCGGACGCTACCTCGACCCCGCAAGAGCCGACCGGGCGGCGATCACGCTCGCCCACGAAGGAGGAACCTGATGAACGCCTACATCAGCCACACCCGCACCAGCATCCACGGGACGGGCGAGTACGTCACCCACCCCGCCGGACACCCGCTGGTCATCACCGACGTCGCCGCACGGCAGATCCTCGACTCCCGCGGCTTCCCGACCGTCGCTGTCACCCTGCGTCTGGACGACGACACCGTCCTGGACGCCTCCGCCCCCGCGGGCGCCTCGACGGGCGCGTTCGAAGCGGTCGAGCTGCGCGACGGCGGCCCCGCGTTCGGCGGACGCGGAGTCCGCTCCGCTGTCGCGGCCGTCGACGGCGAGATCCGCGCCCTCCTGCTCGACCACTCCTGGACTTCGCTTCGCGAGATCGACGAAGCGCTGCGAGCACTGGATGGAACCGCGAACCTCGCCCGCCTCGGAGCGAACTCCGTCGTCGCCGTCTCCATCGCGGCCGCCCGCGCCTTCGCCGCGCGCACCGGCCTGCCCCTGCACCGGTGGATCGCCGATCACACCGGGGCGACCGCCTCCCTGCCCGTCCCGCACTCCAACGTCATCAACGGCGGCGCGCACGCCGCGAACGGCCTCGACTTCCAAGAGTTCATGATCGCCCCCGTCTCCGCCGGCACCGAGGAGGAGGCCGTGCAGGTCGGCGCCGAGATCTATCACGCCCTCGCCGCCCGCGTCCGCACCGCCTACGGCACCTCCGGGCTCGGCGACGAGGGCGGCTTCGCGCCCCCCATCGACCGGCCCGAAGACGCCCTGGACCTCCTCGTCGCAGCGATCACCGACGCCGGATCCCAGCCCGGCACCGGTGACATCGCGATCGCGATGGATCCCGCCGCGAACGGCTTCTTCCACGGCGACGGCCACTACACCGTCGCCGGCACCGATCTCGACCGCGACGCACTCGCCCGCTACTACGAGAAGCTGATCGCCGACTACCCGATCCGCAGCATCGAGGACGGCTTCGCCGAGGACGACCACGAGGGCTGGGCCCTCCTCGCCCACGCCATCAGCGACCGGGTGCAGCTCGTGGGAGACGACCTCTACGTCACCGACGCCGACCGCATCCGCGACGGAGCCCGCAACGGCTACTCCAACGCCGCACTCATCAAGCCCAATCAGATCGGCACCATCACCGGCACCCTCGACGCGATCGCGGCCGCGCACGACGCCGGCATGCGCTGCATGGTCTCCCACCGCTCCGGCGAGACCCTCGACACCTTCATCGCCGACCTCTCGGTGGGAACCGGAGTCGGGCAGATCAAATCCGGCGCCCCCGCGCGCGGCGAGAGGGTCGCGAAGTACAACCGCCTCGTCGACATCGAACACCTCGACCCCACGCTGCACTACGGTCTCACCCACTGACCCGCCCCCTCCCGAAAGGTCCCACTCCCCGTGACTGATGACCGCCACCGTCACCGCCCCCCGGACCCCGACCCCGAGCTGCCGGTCGACAGCGACCTCGACGTCGACGACGCCCCCGACGGGACGCCACGACCCGTGCACCTGCGTCCGCGATACCTCCTCCTCGTCGCCGCCGGCGGCACGGTCGGGACCGGGGCGCGGGAGGGCCTGACCCTCGCGTTCCCCGCCGATCCCGCCTTCGACACCGTCGTCTTCGCCATCAACATCGTCGGCGCGCTCCTGCTCGGCGTACTCCTGGAGAGCCTCGCCAGAGCCGGCAGCGACGAGGGCCGACGCCGCACCGCACGGCTGCTGCTCGGTACCGGAGCGCTCGGAGGCTTCACCACCTACAGCACCCTCGCCACCGACACCGCCCACCTGCTCACCACAGGACACCCCGCACCCGCCGCCCTCTACGCGCTCGGCACCGTCCTGCTCGGTGCCCTCGCGTCCTGGACCGGAGTCGCCCTCGCCGCAGCACTCCACCGGCGACGCACGCAGAGGAAGGTGCCGGCATGACACCCGCACTGTTCCTCGCGCTCTCCCTCGCCGGTGGAATCGGAGCCGCAACACGGCTCCTCCTCGACGGGCTCATCAAGGCCCGCACCGGCGGCGCCTACCCCTGGGGCACCACCGTCATCAACGTCACCGGATCACTCCTCCTCGGCCTGATCACCGGCCTCGCCCTCGCAGGCATCGCCCCCGAGCCGTGGCGACTCGTCCTCGGCACCGGCTTCCTCGGCGGCTACACCACCTTCTCCACCGCCAGCCTCGAAACCGTCCGTCTCCTCGCCGAAGGACGCCAACTCGCCTCCGCCATCAACGCCCTCGGCACGCTCCTCCTCAGCGTCATCGCCGCAGCAACAGGACTCTGGCTCGGAGGCGCGCGATGAGCATCATCGATGCACCCTCACCGGCAGTGGTGGTCGGCCTTGCCGGCGTCGATTCCGGCCCGGAGTCGGGGCACGCAGGGTCCTTCCGTTCAGCGGGTGCGGTGCGCCGTGAACGACCTCGCCGGCATGTCATCACGGGGCGATCTGGTCGCGTCTCTCCATGAGCGGTCCTGCCGTTGCGGGGTCCCGGGCGGCTCATCACGGCATGCCATCAGGCGGCTGAAGGCGGTCAGCCGTACCCGGGACCCCTGGCGCGTTCCGGAGCCGACAACCGCCCCGAATCCACGGAGACAACGGTGAGGAAGGCGGTCGGACTCCGGGGGAGCGACGCCGACCGGGACGCGGAGCGGCGTCAGCAGTGGGAGGGCCTCGACCCCGTGCTGCGCTCCCTCGGCTTCCCGAAGGGGCTGTGACGCCGGCCCGGTGGACCTCACCGGGTCGGCGCCCGCGCGCTCAGCGGTGCGCGGGTCGGAGCCCCAGCAGCGTGTCGACGATCACGAAGGCCGCGAGGCTCGCACCCAGGAGCGGGAGGAACAGCCCGAGCGCGGCGGCGACGACCAGGACGGACGCGACTCCCCACCACGGCGCGCGCCGGAGCGCTCCCCGGGCCGGCGGGGTGCCGCCGAGCCGGGGAGCGCGGGTGGGGCGGCGCTTCCACCACATCAGGTACCCGAGCACGACCATCGTGGCGATGCCGGCCGCGGTGACGAACAGCAGCAGCTGGTTGGGCAGCCCGAACATCGAGCCCATGTGCGTGTCGATGCCCCAGCGGGAGAGCTTGGCGACGAGGCCGAAGTCGGCGAAGTCGACCCGGTCGACGACCTGCATCGTGCTCCCGTCGATCGCGACGCCGTCGACCTCGGTCGGGAAGCTGCGCTGGATCTCCTGCACGACCCAGGCCGAGCCCTCCGCCGCGGGCGGCCGGATCTCGACCAGTCCCGTGTTCACGTTGACCTCGCGGGCGACCGAGAGCACCGAGTCGTAGGCGGCCGGCGAGTAGCCCGCCGTCCACTCGACGGCGTCGCCGGTGGCCGCGCCGTGTCCGGCGTGCCCGGCGTGCTCGTCGGCCACCTCGCCGGTCCGGTCGCCGAGCGTCGTCCCCAGCGAGGGCGTGGTCCAGCCGACTGCGGAGCGGAGGGTCTCGAAGTTCCCGCCTCCGTAGAGCGACCAGGTGATGCCTGTGGTCGAGAGGAACAGGGCGCCGACGAACAGCCAGACGCCGGTGGAGGCGTGCCAGGAGAACAGGCGCTTGTAGCCGGTGGTCCTCGGCGCGGGGCGCAGCAGGTCCCTCTTCACGCGGGCTCGGCGGAGGCGGATGATCCAGAGGCCCAGGCCGGCGAGGGCGACGACCCCCAGCCAGGAGGCGGCGAGCTCGCTGTAGGAGCGGCCCACGTCCCCGAGGTGCAGCGTCCGGTGCAGGTCGCTGATCCAGGTCCGCAACGGCAGGGCGCCGCTGGTGCCGTAGGCGGTGAGGTCGCCGCGGACGTCGGCGGTGGCCGGGTCGATGAAGACCGCGCGGGTCTCGCTGGCGCCGAGCGACGGGTCCGCGTACATCACCCGGGTGGTGTCGCCGGGGTTCGGCGCGGGGCGGACGGCGACGATGCTCTGCCCGCCTCCGGTGTACGCGTCGGCGGCGTCGATCTGGTCGGCCAGGGGCAGGGAGGTGTCCGCTTCGGGGGCGTGCAGCTCCTGCGCGTAGACGACCTGCTCGAGTTGCGGGGTGAGTGCGTAGAGCGCTCCGCTGGTCGCGGCGACGAGGATGAACGGCCCGACGAACAGGGCGGCGGAGAAGTGCAGGCGGAGCAGCAGCTGTCCCAGCCAGCCTCCGCTGCTTCTGCGCGGCGGGGGCGGGGTGTCGGCGGAGTCGCGGGGTCTCGTGGCGGTGGTGGTCATGCTTCTGGTCCTTCGGTGCTGTGGCGGGTGCCGATGAGGGTCAGAGGAGGGTGTCGCCGATGTAGCCGCCCTCGACGCAGCCCGGCGGGATCGCGAAGACGGCGGAGCCGATCGGCGTCGTCCACTCGTTGAGCAGGTCCAGCTCGTCCAGTCGCTTCTGGATCGGCACGAACTGCGCGGTGACGTCGGCCTGGTACGCCGCGAAGATCAGCCCGGAGTTCGAGATGTCCTCGCCCGTCGGGGTGTCGTCGTAGTTGTAGGCGCGGCGGTGGAAGCGCTCGGCGGTGTTCTCCGAGCGGGCGCGCCTCATGTGCGAGAACTCCGGGATCACCGGGAAGCCGATGGTCGTCGTCGCCTCGAAGTCGGGCTCGTCGGCCTCCGCCGTCCCGGTGAGGGGCGCGCCGTTCGCGAGGGTCCGGGGAGGAGACGGGTCGGTCAGACGCCGCGGGGACCTTCGGGGAGGTCCTCGCCGCGGCTCGCGTCGATGATCAGGAGGCGGGCTGCAGAGGGGGGCCGCGCCGCAGCGCCGCCTGGGGGAAGACGCCCGAGGCGAGGGGGAGCACGTCGCGCAGCTCGAAGGAGGAGCGTCGCGCGGGTCGAGGAGCGGCCACCGGAGCCGGCACGACCCGCACCAGGCGGGTGACGAGGTGGCTCGTCGTCGCGGCGACTCGGACGAGGAGGGACTCGCCGCGGTGGAGCGCCGCGGTCGTCGCGACGGCGGCGACGAGGTGCGCCGCCCACATCGAGGAGCCGGTCATCCCGCTGTGCGTCATCGCCGCGCTGACGTCGATCACGGCACCGTGGTGCGCGTGCAGGGTCGGCGCATCGACCGGCCCCGCGAAGGTCCCGATCGTGAAGAGCGTGTGGAACAGGAACTGGCTGACTCCCACCGAGGCCGCCAGGCGGACCAGGGAGAGCCTGCGCCCGGCGAGCGCCACGCACACCAAGACCGACAGGACGAGCGGCATCGCGACACCGAGCGGACCCGGGATCTGGCCGCCACCGGCCACGTGCGAGAACAGCGCGACGAGCGTCGCCACCGTCGCCGCGACGACACCCCGGAGGGTGCGCAGCGGGCGCGACGACGACATCTCCCCAGTGTCGCAGACGCCTCCTTCCCGCGGAGGACCGCTCTCGGGCGAGAGGGGCGGCCGGCCGACGGTTCCTCTCAGCGGGCCGCGGAGGCTCCGGTGCGTCACTTCTCGGGCCGGACCACCAGCCCGACGCCGCCGCCGCGCCGCACCGGTTCGGCGACCGCGGTCATCCGGCCGGAGGGGTCGACCTCGATGGCGGCCACCGCCCCGATCTGCGCGGCCGAGGTGAAGGTGTCGCCCGAGGGGACCAGCTGCTGGCCGAAGGGAGCGAGGTCGTCGCCGTACGCCTCGATGAACTCGGGCTCGGCGGAGGTCGTCGCGCCGTTGCGCTGGGAGGCGCGGGGCGCTGCCACCGCCTCGGGGAGCGTCATGCCGAGGTCGATGCGGTTGACCAGGGTCTGCAGGACCGTCGTGATGATCGTGGATCCGCCCGGCGAGCCGACGACGAACCGCACGTCCCCGCCGTCGAGCACGATCGTCGGCGACATCGACGAGCGCGGGCGCTTGCCCGGCTCGATCCGGTTCGGGTCCCCGTCGACGAAGGTGGGGGAGAAGTCGGTCATCTCGTTGTTGAGGAGGAAGCCGCGTCCGGGGACGGTCATCGCCGAGCCGCCGGTCTGCTCGATCGTCAGCGTGTAGGAGGCGGCGTTGCCCCACTTGTCGACGACCGAGAGGTGGGTGGTGGAGATGTTCTCGGTGTCCGACTCCTCCGCGGCGGGGGCGGTCGCGCATCCGGAGCCGTCGAGAGCGCCGGGCGCGACCGGGCGGACGGAGGCGGTCGCCGGGTCGATCGTGCAGTCCCGCGAGTCCGCGAACTCCTGGCTGAGGAGCGTCTCGGTGGGCACGTCGACGAAGGCCGGGTCGCCGACGTAGGCGCCGCGGTCGGCGAAGGCGCGGGCGGACGCCTCGAGGTAGAGGTGCAGGGCGCTGCCCGTGTCCTCGGCCGCGAGGTCGTGGTTCTCGAGGATGTTGAGAGCCTCGCCGACCGCGATCCCGCCGGAGGAGGAGGGTGCCATCCCGTAGACGTCGAGTCCGCGGTAGGAGACGCGGGTCGGCGCCTGCTCGGCGACCGAGTACGCCGCGAGGTCGGCGGCGGTCATCGTGCCGGCCGGGGCGGGGAGGTCCGACCCCTCGGCGATCCGCGGGTTCTGGACCGTGTCGGCGATCTCGGCGGCCAGCGCGCCCTCGTAGAACGCGTCCGGCCCGTGGACGGCGATGGAGGTCAGCGTCTTCGCGAGGTCGAGGTTGCGGAAGGTGCTGCCCACCTTCGGCGCGTCCCCACCGGGGAGGAAGAGCTCGGCCGTGTCGGGGAACGCCTGGAACCGCTCGAGGTTGTCGAGCGTCTGGTTGCGGAAGGTCTCGTCCACCCGGAAGCCCTTCGCCGCGAGCGCGATCGAGGGCGCCAGCACGACGGGGAGCGGCAGGGTGCCGAAGCGGTCGACCGCGGTGTCCCAGGTCGCCACCGTGCCGGGCACGCCGACCGCGACGCCGGAGGAGACGAGGTCCGGGGTGAACGGGTACGGGGCTCCGGTCGCGGGGTCGAGGAACGCGTCCGAGGTGATGCCGGCCGGCGCTGTCTCGCGTCCGTCGATGGTGCTGACCTCGCCGGAGGCCTTGTCGAAGTAGACGAAGTACCCGCCTCCGCCGATGCCGGCGCTGTAGGGCTCACTCACGCCGAGGGCGGCGGCCGTGGCGACAGCGGCGTCAGCTGCGTTGCCGCCGCGCTTCAGCACCTCCATGCCCACGCGGCTCGCGTTCGCGTCGACGCTCGAGACCGCTCCGCCGTAGCCCACCTGCGTCGAGGGCGAGATGAGGGGTCCGCCGAGGAAGTCGCGGATCTTCTCGGGCGTGAGCCCGCTGTCCTTCAGGTATCCGGAGACGGGCCTGTCGAGAGCGGACGCCGGTGCGGCACCCGCCACTCCCACTGCGACGACCGCG
>NZ_PSVX01000066.1:0-18764 GCF_002932695.1 Rathayibacter sp. AY1D2
TCTTGTGACCCTCACGGTGTGGGTGTTCGTGCGGACCATCCGCGGGGCTCCGCTGGGTGGACCGGCACTTCTCGCTCTCGCCGCCGGCGGTGGCGCAGGGAACATCTGGGACCGCATCAGCCGAGCCGCGGACACGCCGCTGGGCGGAGAGGTCGTCGACTTCATCGCGGTCGACTGGTTCGCGATCTTCAACGTCGCCGACATCTTCACCACCTGCGGCATCGCCGGCTGGGCCCTCCTGCAGGTCTTCGGCAGAGCGGACGCGCCCCAACCACAGACGAGCGAAACCTGATCGAGGCGCAGCCCTGAGCCTCACCGTTCGCCGGATCACGGCGCCGTCCCCTTGTTTCTGCCGACCACCGGCCTGACAGAAAGCACCACCCGTGAAAACCAGCACCAAGGTCAACCTGATCGCCATCGCCGCGGCTGTCTTCGTCGTCGCGGTCATCGCCGCGATCGCGATCTTCCGGCCCTTCTCCGCCTCCCGCGAAGAGGTCGCCGCCGCGACGCCCGTCCTCGAGCAGAACACCCACATGCTCGATCAGGCGGAGGACGGGAAGGTGACGCTGGTCGAGTTCCTCGACTTCGAGTGCGAGGTCTGCGCGGCCGTCTACCCGACCATCGAGCAGCTGCGTGAGGAGTACGCAGGCCGGGTCACCTTCGCGACCCGCTACTTCCCGATTCCCTCGCATCGCAACTCCGAGAATGCCGCTCTCGCCGTCGAGGCAGCAGCGCGGCAGGACCGGTTCGAGGAGATGTACGACCGGATGTTCCAGACGCAGGCGAGCTGGGGCGAGAGCCAAGACTCCAAGGCCGACGTGTTCCGCGGCTTCGCGGAGGAGATCGGCCTCGACCTGGAGCAGTACGACGCGGATGTGGCCGACCCGTCGACGCTCGAGCGGGTGCGCTTTGATTTCGAGGCGGGCAAGGACCTGGGGGTGCAGGGCACGCCGACGATCTTCGTCAACGACGAGGCGATCCAGCTCGAACGCCTCGAAGACATCCAGGCCGCTCTCGACGCCGCTCTCGCCTCGTGAGCGCCCTCAGCCGCCGCGCCCTGCTGGCCCTTCCCCCGCTCGCGATGATCGGCATCGGGACCAGCGGATGCGCGCGGGACGACCTCGCGGAGCAGTACCGCGGCGGGTCGAACAAGAACTACGTCGCCGGTGACGGCACCGTCATCGAATGGCCTGTCGGCAGCCGCGGCGAGCCGGTCGACTTCGCCGGAACGAGCGAAACGGGCGACGCGATCAGCTCCGAGGATTACCGCGGGCAGGTGCTCGTCGTGAACTTCTGGTACGCCGCCTGCGCCCCCTGCCGCGCCGAAGCACCCGACCTGCAAGCGCTGCACGAGCAGTACGACGGGAACGGAGCGGCGTTTCTCGGTGTCAACGTTCGCGACCAAGCCGACACCGCCACCTCGTTCGCGAACACCTACGGCATCACCTACCCCTCGATCATCGATACCGACGCCGCCGTGGCCCTCGCGTTCTCTGGGAAGTTCGCCGCGAACGCCGTCCCTACCACCCTCGTGCTCGACGTCGACGGCCGACCCGCCGCGCGGATCCTCGGCCGGGTCACCGCCCGCTCCATCCTCGACACCCTCATCGCGGACACCATCGCGGAGGCGGCCTCGTGAACTGGGGAGAGGCTGTGTTCAGCGGCCAACTCCTGCTCGCCGCGCCCATCGCGGTCCTCGCCGGCCTCGTCTCGTTCGCGTCCCCGTGCGTGCTCCCCCTCGTCCCCGGCTACCTCGCCTACATCGGCGGAAACCCCGACCTCGCCACAGGCAGCCGGCGCCGCCTCGTCGCCGGAGTGGGCCTGTTCATCGCCGGTTTCGCCGTCGTCTTCATCGCCTACGGCGCCGCGTTCGGCGCCCTCGGGACATGGCTGCTCGAATGGCAGGACACCGTCACCCGCATCCTCGGAGTGCTCGTGATCCTCATGGGCGTCGTGTTCATCGGGCAGGTCCGGTTCCTGCAACGCACCATCCGCCCCCGCTGGAAACCCGCGACCGGACTCGCCGGAGCACCCCTGCTCGGTGTGGTGTTCGGGCTCGGCTGGACACCCTGCTTCGGGCCCACCCTCGCCGCGATCTCCGCGCTGAGCCTGGACGGCGCCTCCGCCGGCCGCGGCGCGTTCCTCGGCCTGCTGTACTGCCTGGGCCTGGGACTGCCGTTCCTGCTGATCGCCCTCGGATTCTCCTGGGCCGCCACCGCGACCAGCTTCCTCAAACGCCACATCCGCACCATCAACCTCCTCGGCGGAGGGCTACTCATCCTCATCGGCACCGCCATGGTCAGCGGCCTGTGGACCCAGTTGATCTACCGCCTCCAGAACCTGATCAACGGATTCGTCCTCCCCATCTGACCCGTCACCCCCGCCCCGAGAGGACCACCGAATGAGCGCACTCACCCCCGCCGAGACCGAACAGCTGACCCGACGCGGGCTGCGCCTGGCGCAGTTCACCGTCGCCTACAACGTCATCGAGGGCATCGTCGCGATCGCGGCCGGTATCGCCGCGGGACTCGTGTCCGTGATCGGGTTCGGCATCGACTCCGGCATCGAGTCGATCGCCGCCGTGCTGGTAGGGCTGCGCCTGGCGGCGCGGCTGCGGCATGGTGAGGCGGACGAAGCGAAGGAGCGGCGCACGTTGAAGTTCGTCGCCGTGACGTTCTTCCTCCTCGCCGCCTACGTGAGCATCGAGGGCATCCGCAGCCTGATCGCGGGTGACGCTCCCGAGTCCTCCCCGGTCAGCATCGTGCTCCTGATCCTCTCGATCATCGTCATGCCGGTCCTTGCGGCGGTGAAAACGCGTGTCGGGAAGAGGCTCGGAGACCCCCTGATCCTCGCGGACGCAGCGGAGACTCGGATCTGCGTGCTGTTGAGCGTCTCCACCCTCGTCGGGCTCGTCCTCTACGCCCTCACTGGAGCCGCGTGGCTTGACCCGGTTGCAGGGTTCGTCATCGCTCTCTTCGCCATTCACGAGGGACGCGAGGCCTGGGAAGGCGAGCTCGTAGAAGACGACGATGACGATGACTAGAGCGGGCGCCGACAGGCGAGCCACGAGCGGGCTGACGATCGATGTTCCGGGGCAGACACCCTCAACCTCAGAAGTGCTCTCCTCGGGTGCGACGCGCACGGCGGGAGGATGATCGGAGAATGATGATCGAGGTTCTTCACATCGACGACTGCCCGAACTGGAAGGACGTCGGCCCTCGCCTGGACCAGGCGCTGAAGTCCACCGGCCACTCCGACATCCCCGTCACCTACCGGCTTCTGGCGACACCGGAGGACGCCGCCGGCGTCGCTTTCGCGGGTTCCCCGACGATCACCCTCGACGGGGAAGACCTGTTCCCGTCGGGCGGGCGGACCACGGATCTTGCCTGTCGGATCTACTTCACGCCGAGCGGGCTGGCGGGTCTTCCGACGACGGAGCAGCTCGTGGAAGCGATCGCTGCCTGTGAACCCTGATTCCTCCGTCACCTGTTCCTGCTGCGGACGGGCCCGCCGTCGACGTCAGGTTCACGCACTCAACGATGGCGCCGCGTACGTGTGCCGGCGGTGCGGGCTCTGGATAGCGCTGCGCCCGGGCAGCGATCACCCCCGCGCCTCCTCATTGTCTCGGCGCTGACACGCCGGAACTCAACGCCGGTCAGGTCGTTCGGGTTGCTCTCAGCCCGAGCCGGGTGCGGCCGCGAGGCTTGAGGACGGACAGGGCGGTGATAACCACGAGAACGACGGCGCCGCCGGCGGTCGCGACGACCAGTTGCGTGCGGGTTCCCTCGAGCGTGGAGGGGATGAGCCCGTGGCGGGCGGCGAGGGACATCGTCTCGATGAGGCGCGTGTGCAGCAGGAGGACTGCGGTTGCGAAGACACTCAGCCACAGCTTGATCGCCACCCAGTAGTGGCGCACCAGTCCCCAGTGCGTTCCGAGGCCTTGCAGGATTCCGGTGGCGAGGGAGGCGAGGGCGAACGGGATGATGACGAACGTCCCCAGCGGGTCCAACGCCAAGTAGGCGCTTCGGACCGTGAAGGGGTCGCTGCTGGTCGCTCCGACGAGCGCGATCGCGAGGAACGCGCCCACCGCGCCGAACCAGCCCACGGACACCAGGACGTGGACGGTGAGGGCGACTCGGCGAGCTCGCGGGCCGAGCATCATCAGTGATTCATCATCTGCGCCCCGCCGCCGGTGAGCAGGTGCACGACGATGAAGCCGATCGCGAGGACGACGACGACGACCATGAACACCTTCACCCAGCGGGGGCGCTCCGGGACGGGCGACGGCGTGCCAGACGGGTTGGAGTCACTCATGCGCTCAGCCTAGGCACCCGCCCAACCCATCCCGTATCGATGTGGTGCGTTGCCCCTGCCCCGACATCTTCGGTCAAGTCGGGAATCTTCCGCCCGATCACCCCGTTGTCTGATACCCCCGGGGGGTATACCGTCGGATCAGGCCGGAAGCGGCCGGAAGGAGTCATGATGGCGCAGCACCACCTGCACGATGACGAGCACGAGAGTGCTCACCGCACCGTCGAAGCACGCGACGTCGACGCGGGAAGGACAGGTCATCACGTGAGTACGGCCCCTGACGGGCACGCCGGGCACCAGATGCGCGGAGCGCCTGATCCTCACGCAGGCCACAACATGACGGCGGGCGCTGCCGGCCACGGCGGCCACGGCGGCCACGGCGGCCACGGCGGCCACGGCGATCATGTCGGCCAGTTCCGGCGGTTGTTCTGGATCATGCTGGTGTTCGCGGTGCCGGTGGTCGTGTTCAGCGGCATGTTCTCGATGATCCTGGGCTACTCCCTCCCCGACGTTGCGGGGGTCGGCTGGATCTCGCCGGTGCTCGGGACGGTGATGTACGTCTGGGGCGGCCGGCCCTTCCTGCAGGGGGCGGTGTCGGAGCTGCGCTCGAGGACGCCGGGGATGATGCTGCTGATCGCTCTGGCGATCACGGTCGCGTTCCTCGCGTCGTGGGGTGCGAGCGCGGGGCTGCTGGATCACGAGCTGGACTTCTGGTGGGAGCTGGCGCTGCTGATCGTGATCATGCTGCTCGGGCACTGGATCGAGATGCGCTCTCTCGCGCAGACGTCCTCGGCGCTGGACTCTCTCGCGGCGCTGCTGCCGGATGAGGCGGAGCGGGTGCGCGAGGGTGAGGTGGAGAAGGTGTCTCCCGCGGACCTGGTGCAGGGGGATGTCGTGGTCGTGCGTCCCGGCGGCCGGGTGCCGGCGGACGGCCGGGTGCTGGAGGGCACCGCGGACGTGGATGAGTCGATGATCACCGGGGAGTCCCGCCCGGTCAGTCGCGGCCCGGGATCGATGGTCGTGGCCGGCACGGTCGCCACGGACACGGCGTTGCGGGTGGAGGTGACGGCCGTCGGCGACGACACCGCTCTCGCCGGCATCCAGCGCCTGGTCACGGAGGCGCAGAACTCGTCCTCCCGGGCGCAGCGCATCGCTGATGTTGCCGCCGGGTGGTTGTTCTGGTTCGCGTTGGGCGCGGGAGTGATCACCGCGATCGTGTGGTCGCTGCTGGGCAGTCCCGACGAGGCGGTGATCCGCACCATCACGGTTCTGGTCATCGCGTGCCCGCACGCGCTGGGACTCGCGATCCCGCTGGTGGTGTCCATCGCGACCGAGCGGGCCGCGAAGGGCGGCGTCCTCGTCAAGGACCGTCTCGCGTTGGAGAGCATGCGCACGGTGACCACGGTCCTGTTCGACAAGACGGGCACCCTGACCAAGGGCGAGCCGACGCTCGCCGCCGTGCACACTGTCGACGGGGTGAACGAGGAGCAGCTGCTCGCGGTCGCTGCGGCGGTCGAGGCGGACAGTGAGCACCCTCTCGCTCGGGCGATCGTGGCAGCCGCGAACAGCCGCGGCGTGCGGGTGCCGGCAGCGACCGGTTTCCAGGCGTCGACCGCTGTCGGCGTCACGGCGCAGGTCGAGGGGCGTGCGGTGAGCGTGGGCGGTCCGTCGATGCTGCGCGCGCACGACGCTGCCGCGCTCGAGCAGACGCGCGCGTGGGAGGCGGAGGGGATGATCATCCTCCACGTCCTCGCCGGCGGTCGGGTCATCGGGGCTCTCGGGCTCGCGGATGAGGTGCGGGAGGAGTCCCGGCAGGCTGTCGACGCGCTGCACGCGATCGGCGTGCAGGTGGTCATGATCACCGGCGACGCGGAAGCGGTCGCCCGCACCGTGGGCGAGGAGCTCGGCATCGACCGGGTGTTCGCCGGCGTGAAGCCGGAGGACAAGGCCGCGAAGGTCATCGAGTTGCAGCGCGAGGGCCGACGGGTCGCGATGGTCGGTGACGGCGTCAACGACGCTCCCGCTCTCGCGCAGGCCGACGTGGGAATCGCGATCGGCGCAGGCACCGATGTCGCGATCGCATCCGCCGGGGTGATCCTGGCCTCCGATGACCCCCGGTCGGTGCTGTCCGTGATCGAGCTGTCCCGGGCCAGCTACCGGAAGATGAAGCAGAACCTGTGGTGGGCGGCCGGCTACAACCTCCTCTCCGTCCCCCTGGCCGCGGGAGTGCTCGCGCCGATCGGGTTCGTGCTGCCGATGTCGGTCGGGGCTCTGCTGATGTCCGCGTCCACGGTCGTCGTCGCCGTGAACGCGCAGCTGCTGCGCCGCCTGGAGCTGTCCCCGCAGGCCAGCACCCGCGCCGCGCGCGAACGCGACACCAGCCCAGTCCGTCACGAGGAGGGCCGCAGTACCGTCCAGGTGCGCCCGTAGTCGCCGGAGGCGACCACTCCGCGCTCGTCGGCGGCAAGGACCCACTGTTCTTCGCCGTCGACGAGCGCGAACGCCTCCGGCTGCCCCTCGAGGGTTCCGTGGCTCTGCCAGGAGCCCTCGAGAGTTCCCGTCCACAACGTCCCGTCGACGTCGACACCGACCAGCTGCCCGCCGGCACTGCCGTCCACGAGGAACAGGGCGGGCGCGCCGGAGACGGGCCGGAACGTGACCGCGGCGTCCTCGCTGACCTGTAAGCCCGTCTCGGTCGTCGCGAACACCCGGTCGGGACGCTCGGGGTCCACGGTCAGATCGCGCAGCGGCAGTTGCGCAGACGGGGTCCATGCGGCGCCGGAGTCGTCGCTGCGGAGGATGACGCCGCGGCTCGCGTCGTACCCGTACACGCGGGTCGCCGCATCGGTGAGAGCGACGGTCGCGAGGTCGTGGAAATCCGTCTCCCCACTCAGGGACACCGGCTCCCAGGTCGCGGCCGCATCGATGCTGCGGATCAGACCCAGGTTGGGTCCTGGCGCGGACCTGTCGGCGGGGTCGGGATGCCCGGAGGCGTAGAACACTCCCTCCGGGGTGATCGTGAACCCCATCGTGTCCTGCGCCCGGCCGGCGACCGGCCCTCCGCCCGCTTCGTCGTCGGTCGGGGTGGGGCTGGCCGGGTAGGTGTCCGGGAGGGTGTCGGTGGGGATCACCCACACTCCCGAGTGCGCAGCCGCGTAGGTGAGCCCGGTCACCGGATCCCAGCCCAGCCCGTGCACGTGCTCCAACCCTGCCGGCGCGGCCACGAGCGCGCCCGTCTCCACGCGGCCTGACGAAACGCAGCCGGTGAGCAGCGCCACCGTCACGGCGGCGCCGACGATGACGGCGAGACGCCGCGTGCGGCGCGAGCGGTGCCCGCAATGCTCAGCCAAGGCCGACACCCAGATCGCTCATGAAGCCTTCCGGGTCCACGGGGCTCCCGTCCACGCGCGTTTCAAAGTGCAGGTGACAGCCGGAGGAGGCGCCGGTGGAGCCCACGAGAGCGATCAGGTCGCCGGCGGCGACCGTGTCACCCACGTCCACGAGCAGGTCGCTGTTGTGCGCGTAGCCGGTCTCGATGCCGTCGCTGCTCGCCAGCAGGATCCAGTTGCCGTAGCTGCCGGCGTAGCCGGCTTCCTCGACCGTGCCGCCAGTCGCTGCGACCACCGGGGTTCCGCAGGGGGCGGCGAGGTCGGTGCCCTTGTGGAACGCGCTCACGCCCGCGACCGGGGCATCCGGGCGAGGACCGAACGTGCTCGAGATGCGCCCCGCGACCGGCACCCGCCAGGTAGCGGACGCGACCTCGCTGTCCTCAGTGGATGCGGCGGACTCTTCTGATGCGTCGTCCACGAGTTCCGTGGCGACGGCGGCGGTCACCAGCACCTCGGGTTTGGCTTCCGCGCCGAACGTGTCCCGGGTGACGGTGAGCTGCACCGCGCCGGCCGCGACGAACGTCTGCGGCTGCGCCTCGCTGACGGCCAGGGTCGTGGTCTTGGTCGGGGTGCCGTCGACGGCGAACGCGGGCATGGAGGAGGTCACCGCGATCATCGTGACGAGAGTCATCGCGGACATCCCAGCCAGGCGCGGCCGCATCGTGGCCGTGCCCGGCGGGGCCGGGCGCGGGCGGGCCGCGACGCGGGCGGCGTGCTGCAACGCCTGCGCGTCGGCTCGCGAGGGCGCCGTGTACGTCACCCGGCGTCCGAGCGTGAGCGCAGCCTGCCGCGGGGAGGCATCGCGGGTGCGGGTTCGGGTGCGGTGCACGTCGCGGCGGCGCGGGTCGCTCGTCGGCGTCGACGCGGCGCTCACCGGGCGACTCCCGAGCGAAGCGGACGGGGGTGAAGAGGAAGGCGGTGCATAGGGGGACGTTTCTGGTTCGAGCGCCCTCAGAGGGCGCGAAGAAGTAGAGGGTGGGGATCGCCAGGTACGGCGACCCCCACCGGGGCGCGGCGGTAGCGCGCACGGGCGCGACGCAGCAGCGCTCCGCCTGCCCAGGAGGGGGAAGGGGCGTCAGAAAGACGGGTCAGCGGGACGCGAGGAGATCCTGCATGGTTGCGATCTCCTCGGTCTGGGTCTGCACGATCGTGTTCGCCATGTCGATGGCGTCCGCGTTCTGGCCCTCGTCGACCTCGGTCTGCGCCATCTCCACGGCGCCCTCGTGGTGCATCATCATCTGCTCGAGGAACAGCGTCTCCGCCTCGGCGCCGGTCGCGCTCTCCAGCGAGGACATGTCCTCGTCGGACATCATCCCGTCCATGCTGTGATCCATGCCCGACATCGAGTCCTCAGCGCCCCACGCGCTGATCCACTCCTCGAGCTGCGCGATCTCCGGACCCTGCGCTTCCTTGATCTGGGTCGCGAGGTCGGTGACGTCGGTGCTGATGCCGTCCTTCGCGAGGATCATGTCGGCCATCTCCACCGCCTGCTCGTGGTGGGGCTTCATCATCTGCGCGAACATCACGTCCTGATCGTTGAAGTCCGCCTCCGCCGCAGCAGTCGAAGACGGCGACGCGGACGCGGACGAGGAGGAGCTGCTGTGGTCCATCCCCTCCATGCCGCCCGTGCCGGAGCTGTCCGAGCAGGCGGCCAGAGTAATTGCGGTCGCCAGAGCGAGAGTCGAGGCGAGAAGAGTGCGCTTGTTGTTCATGAGTGTCGTATCCGTTCAGTCGGTAGCAGGAATCGCCGGAACCGCGCCCTGCGGGCGGGGTGATGAGGTCGCAGCGGACGCTGCGACGACAGGCGAATCAGGTGCGACTGATCGACAACACCGTCAACGACGGCAGATACACATGGAACTTCGCGCGCGGAACGAGCAGCAGAAGACGCGGACCCGCGTCGAGCACGCGCGCGAACAGCGCCGGCACCCGGGCCAGGAGGATCAGGGACGCGAGGAAGAAGACGATGACGCACGTCGCCGCCATCAGAGCGCACCCCATCGCGCAACTGTCATCACACGGCACCATCGGCACGACCGCGCCCTGATCGGCGCCAGCCACGAGAGCCATCCCGCCTGTCGACGCAGCTACCGGGTCGGCGTGAGCATCGGTCTGCGCATGCGTGTGTCCTGCGGACACAGACGCGTCGGAATGGCTGCCCATCATCGAGTGCATCGCGAACACGCCCAGCAGCAGAGCCGCCAACGTCAGCACCACGACCACCGCGCGCATCAGCGGCGCGGACAGCTTAGAAACGACGCTGTCGCTCATGATCCACACCTCCGACACTGCTCGTCACTCGTCCGAGGGCATCAGAAGGGACGCCCATGCATACCCCCCTAGAGTATGCAGAAAGCAGCCGGAGCGGCTGAAAACCCCCTCCGTACCCGTCCGCCCCGCGCAGCAGCGGACGAGCTGCACCAGCACCCGGGGGATGAGGACACCGTGACCGAGCAGACGAGCGAGCAGACCGACATCACCGGCGCCCACGGCTACATCTCCGACAAGGACCAGTACCTCCGCCGCCTTCGCCGCATCGAGGGGCAGGCTCGCGGCCTGCAGAACATGGTTGAAGACGAGCAGTACTGCATCAAGATCCTCACCCAGATCTCCGCGATGACCAGCGCCCTCGAGTCCGTCGCGCTCGGTCTCCTGAACGACCACCTGAACCACTGCGTCCTCGAGGCCGCCGCAGCCGGCGGCGACGAAGCGAAGATCAAGCTGCAAGAAGCCTCCGACGCCATCGCGCGGCTCGTCCGCTCCTGACGTTCAAGTGCGCAACCCGCCCTGAATGACGCCGGCGGTCCTCGACGCAGCGGGATACCGGCGCCCTGGCTAAGCGTTCCCGCTTGTCCTTCGACGGCTTCACGGCAGTTCGATCCGCTGCGATCCGTGGGATGAGGCGAACGAACACGACCGCAGTAGCGCCGCAGCCTGGCGCAGGCGTGCCGAGGTGAGCGATGACATCGGCTATCGGGGCAGCAGTTCGGTTCGTAGGGTCGGACTTATGGAACCGTCTCGACAGCTACCCGCCATCGGCGCCCCGGCCTCCCGCGCGCTCGAGGAAGCGGGCGTGCACGATGCGGACGACCTGCGGCGGGTGGGCCTGGACCACCTCGCGACCCTCCATGGGGTAGGACCTAAGGCTCTCCGACTTCTCCAGCAGACCCTCGACGCCGACGCGCGCAAGCGGTGACAGCCGATCGATCGGGTGCTCTCCATGCACCCCGAGCATGTGTGTTCCTGCGACATGCTCGCGCCTTTGAGCTGTCCGGAGCGGCCCGTCCGGGCTGTTCTGCCGCCAGTGGTGGCGGGGGTCGCTGACATGATGACGGGGTGCTGATCGCGTACCTGGACGAGTCCTACACACAGGACTTCTACTTCATCGGCGCTGCCGTGACGACACAGGAGAAGTGGGAGCAGCTCGAGCACGGCTACGCCGCTCTCCGGGAGCAGATCGCCGCGGATCACGGGGTGCCGGCGGATGTCGAGTTTCACGGGCACGAGCTGATGGGCGGCGCCGGCGAGTGGGCTCCTCTGCGCGGGAAGCATCGTGAGGCGGCGGGCATCTACGCGGCCGCGCTGCGCATCGCGCAGGAGGCAGAAGTCCGCTACCTGTTCCGGGGCGTGGACGTGAAGCGCCTGAACGCCCGGTACCGGTACCCGGAGCAGCCGCACAAGATCGTGCTGCAGCACCTGCTCGAGCGGGTGAACGAGTACCGCCGTGACGTCTTCTCCTTCGATACCGAGGAGGTGATCGTCGTCGCCGACGAGATCGCGACGCAGGAGGAGCACCGGCGGCAGTTCGAGAGCTACCGGTCACTGGGCACGCCGGGCTACCTGACGAGCCGCCTTAACCTGATTTCCTCCCCGATCCAGTTCGCGTCCTCGAGGAACGCCGCCGGGGTGCAGGCGGCCGACCTCGCGATCTACCTGCACCGGCGTCGGCAGACGGTGACGGAGACGCACCCGAAGTCCGCGGCGACGATGACGCGCCTGGGCGCTCTGATCGACGCGTCGACGTCGCACGACCGGATCTGGACGCCTTAAAAACGAAGACCCCGCTAGGCGGGGTCTTCGGCTGGCAACGTTCCGGGAACCGGCCCGTTGTGACGATCACGATACACGCGGATCCTGGACGAGTCACGGCGTCACGGGCGCCGCCGCTCGATGAGGATCGTGTCGCGCCAGCGGCCAGCCTCCGGCCCGTACGTCATCTGCGCGATGCGCTCCCGGATGCCCACACGCCGGAATCCAGCGCGGTCGTGGAGGGCGAGACTGGCGGTGTTCTCGGGGAAGATGCTCGACTGGATCGTCCACAGGTCCGCGTCGTCCGCCGCGGCGATGAGCGCGGCCAGCAGCCTCGATCCGACGCCGCGGCCACGTGCAGCGGCGGCGATGTAGACGGAGTGCTCGACCACGCCCCGGTAGACGGGGCGGGCCGAGACCTTCGACAACGCGGCCCAGCCGAGGATCTGTTCTCCGTCGACGGCGACCAGGCGCCCGACGTCGAGCTTCCCCGCGTCGAACGCCTCCCGCGTGGGCGGTTCGGCCTCGAAGGTGGCGTGCCCGGTCGCGATCCCCTCGCGGTAGATCGTCTCGACCGCCGCCCAGTCTCCGGGGGTCATCGGCCGGATCGCGGTCATGAGCAGCAGCTCCCTCCGGCGGATCCGATGTCGGTGGAGCAGACGCCGGTTTCGGGGAGCACGAGCTGGACGCGCCGGGCGGCGGCGTGATCGCCGGCGAGTTCGTCCGCGATGGAGCGGACCTGCTCGTAGCCGGTGGCGAGCAGGAAGGTCGGCGCACGGCCGTACGACTTCATCCCGGCGATGAAGAAGTTCGGCTCGGGGTGGGCGAGTTCCGCGACGCCGTGGGGGTCGACGGTGCCGCAGGAGTGCAGGTTCGGGTCGATGAGCGAGGCGAGGGCGCGGGGTGCTTCCACGATCTCGTCCAGGGAGACGCGGATCTCGCGCAGCATGTCGAGGTCGGGCCGGAACCCGGTGGCCTGCACCACGACATCGACTTCCACGCTCTCGCGCTCCTTCCGGCGGCGCCCCATCACCGTGACGCCGCCGGAGGGGGTCTTCTCGAGGCGGTCGATTTCGAAGCGGTCCAGGAGGGTGATCGCGCCGTCGCGGACGAGCTGGTGGACGGTGCCGCCGAGCTTGCCGCGCTCCTCGAGCTCGTCGTCGCCGGAGCCGAAGACGCGCACCGGGCTCGTGCCGCGGATCGCCCACGTGATCCTCGTCTCCGGTTCCTCGCGGGCGAGTCGAGCGAGCTTGATCAGGGTGTTCGCGGCGGAGTGGCCGGCGCCGACGACGAGGACGCTTTTCCCGGCGAACCGGGCACGGTCCGCACCGAGCACGTCCGGCAGTGCGTGGCTGAGGTGCTCCGCGACATCAAGGACACCGATTGGGTCAAGGCCCGCGGAGGCGAGCGCGTTGGGCGTGGAGTAGGTGCCGGAGGTGTCGATGACCGCGCGCGCGGTGACGTCGACGGCGCCCTCCGGAGTGTCCAGGCGCAGCAGGAACGGGGTCGCAGCGCGGCCGGTGGAGCGGGTGCGATCCATGCCCTCACGAGAGACGGCGGTGACACGGGAGCGGTAGCGGATGACCGGGGCGAGCTCCGGGGTCGCGGCGAGAGGAGCGAGGTAGTCGCGGACGAACTCGTGCCCGGTGGGCAGCTTCTTCGCTGCGGGGGCCTCCCAGCCGGCGGCGTCGAGCAGGCGCCCGGCGGCCGCGTCGACCAGGAACTCCCACGGGGAGAACAAGCGAGTGTGACCCCACTGCTGCACAGCGGCACCTGCGCTCTCACCCGCCTCGTAGACGATGACGTCGAGGCCGCGCTCGAGCAGCTGCGCGGCGGCGGCGAGACCCACGGGGCCGGCGCCGATGACGGCGACGGGCAGGCCGGTGAGGCGGCGCTCGTCGGTGCGGGGCGGGACGGTCAGCAGCAGGGTCATCAGGTGCACTCCTCAACATCGACGGTCATCGATGGATCGAGTCTGCCCCGGCATATCGATGGCTGTCAATGTGTGGGAGGGTGGAGGCATGGCGACGACCGAGCTGACTCTCACCGCGGCGGCGGCCGCGTGCTGCGCGCCGCTCGCGCGCGAGCCGCTGAGCGCCGAGGGCGCGGAGCTGCTGGCGCGAGCGTTGAAGGCGATGGCGGATCCGGCGAGGCTCCGCCTGGTGTCGATCGTGGCGTCGAGCAGCTCGGGCGAGGTGTGCGTGTGCGACTTCACGGAGCCGGTCGGGCTGAGTCAGCCGACCGTGTCGCACCACTTGAAGATCCTCGTGGACGCCGGGATCCTGGCCCGCGAGAAGCGCGGCACGTGGGCGTACTTCTCCCTCGTCCCCGGCGCGCTCGACTCCCTCGCCGGGATGCTCACCCGCGTCTGATCAGGCGGCCGTGACCCTCGCCGCGAGAGCGTCGACGCGCGCGGCGAGCTCGTCGTAGGCCGCATCGAACGCGGCATCCGTGCCGGCAGGTACCGGGTCGGGGATCGACCAGTGCAGCGCGTCCGAGCCGAGTTCCTCGTGCGCGGCGTCGCAGACGGTGATCACGAGGTCTGTGTCGGCGGCGACGTCCGCGAGCTGCTGCGGGGCTCCTTCGGGTAGCGGGAGGCCGTGGCGTTCGGCGGTCGCAATCGCTCCGGCGGCCACCGCGGCGGCCGGGTGGGTGCCGGCGGAGGCGACGGGGATGGGGCTGCGCTGCGCCCAGAGCTGCGCGGCGAGCTTGGAGCGGGCGGAGTTCGCGGTGCACACGAACAGCACTCGCCGCGCTGCGGCGGTGGTCGAGGGCCCGAGCTGGTCGAACGCCCCGGGGATCAGATGGACGTAGCTGCGGCGCCGGTCCGCCTCCGAGCGGCGACGGAGGATCATGCCTTCGCGCTCGAGGACGGCGAGGTGGTGCGCGACGAGGTTCGAGGGCATCCCAAGACGGTCCTGCAGCTCCCGCGGCGCGAGGTCTCCGAGGGTGAGCAGGTCGGTGATCCGCAGGCGCGCGGGGTCGCTGAGGGCGGCGTGCCGGGCGGCGCGCGCTTCGAGTTCGGTTCGCTCGGTGTTCATTGACTCAATCTTGACTGAGTGATCGTGAGCGGTCAAGATGGCCGACGACATGGACACCACTTCCCCTCCTCCGCTCGCTCGTCGGGCCGTGGCCGAGTTCCTCGGCACCGGTCTGCTCGTGGCGATCGTCGTCGGCTCCGGCATCGCCGCTCAGACGCTCTCCCCGGACGACGTCGGTCTGCAACTGCTGGAGAACTCCCTCGCGACCGCGCTGGGGCTGGCGGTGCTGATCCTCACTCTCGGCCCGGTGTCGGGGGCGCACTTCAATCCGCTCGTCTCCGCCGTGGACGCGGTCCTCGGTCGTCGCGACCGCACCGGCCTGCTGGGGCGGGAGCTGGCGGTGTTCGTGGGCGCGCAGCTGCTCGGAGGCATCGGCGGCGCGGTCCTCGCGAATGCGATGTTCGAAATCCCGTCCTCGATCGCGACGACGGAGCGGGTCACTGCCGGGCACCTGCTCGGGGAGGTCGTCGCCACCGCGGGCCTGGTCCTCGTGATCCTCTCCCTCGCCCGTACGCACCGAGGCCCGCTCGCGGCGGCCGCGGTCGGCGCGTACATCGGTGCCGCGTACTGGTTCACGTCCTCGACCTCGTTCGCGAATCCCGCCGTGACTCTCGGCCGCGTCTTCACCGACACCTTCGCCGGCATCGCCCCCGCCTCCGTCCTGCCGTTCGTCGCTGCGCAGCTTGTCGGCGCCGCGATCGGCGTCGGCATCGCCGTGTTCCTCTTCCCGGGCGCCGCCCGGGCCGCCGGGGACCTTGTGGTCCCGGCCACCTCGACCTCTTCACACGTCTGATTCGAAAGGCCCATCTGATGCATCTCGTCGCTATCGGCGGCAGCGACGCGGGGATCTCCGCCGCGCTGCGCGCCCGCGAGCTCGACCCGTCCGTCGACGTGACCGTCGTCGTCGCCGACTCGTACCCGAACTTCTCCATCTGCGGGATCCCGTACTACTTCTCCCGCGAGGTGCAGCCATGGCAGTCGCTTGCGCACCGCAGCCACGCCGATCTCGAAGCCACCGGCATGACCCTGCGCCTGGACACCTTCGCGACGGACATCGACGTCGCCGGGCAGCAGCTCACCGTCCGCACCCCCGACTGCTCGCTCGACCGGATCGGGTACGACGAGCTGATCGTCGGCACCGGCGCCCTCGCCTCCTCCGCCGGCATCGCGGGAGTGGACGCACTGGGGCCGGAGGACGGAGTGCACGTGCTGCACTCGATGGGCGACACCTTCGCGCTCGAGCGGTTCCTCGACAGTCGAAACCCGCAGACCGCGATCATCGTCGGCGCCGGCTACGTCGGCCTCGAGATGGCCGAAGCCCTCACCGTCCGCGGCCTCCGAGTCACCCAGCTCCAGCGCGGCCCGGAAGTGCTCTCCACCCTCGACCCCGAACTCGGCGCCCTCGTCCACACCGAACTGACCGAGCGCGGCGTCGAGGTTCTCACCCGCACCACCGTCGCCTCGATCGAGAAGACCGCCACCGGCCTCGCCGTGCACGCCGACCACGACGGCACACCTCTCACCCGCACCGCTGACGTCGTCCTCCTCGTCGTCGGCGTGAAGCCGAACACCGACCTGCTCGCCCGCGCCGGAGCGTCTCTCGGCGCCGGCCGCGCGGTCGTCGTCGACGAGGCGATGCGCACGGGCCTGCCGCACGTGTTCGCGGCAGGCGACGGAGTGACCACGCACCACCGTCTGCTCGGCAGCACCTACCTGCCGCTGGGCACCACGGCCCACAAGCAGGGACGGGTGGCCGGCGAGAACGCTCTCGGCGGCGATGCCCGGTTCGCCGGCTCGGTCGGCACGCAGGTCGTGAAGGTCTTCGACCTCGTCGCCTCCCGCACCGGCCTTCGCGAGCACGAGGCCCTCGCCGCGGGCTTCGCGCCGGCGACGACGAGCGCGGTCGCGGACGACCACAAGCGCTACTACCCGGGCGCGCAGCCCATCACGATCCGCATCACCGGCGACACCCGCGACGGACGTCTGCTCGGCGCGCAGCTCGTCGGACGCCTCGGCACCGAGACCGCCAAGCGCGTCGACACGTACGCGACCGCCCTGTTCGCCGGGCTCACCGTCGAGCAGGTCTCCGACCTCGACCTCTCCTACACACCCCCGCTCGGCTCCCCCTGGGACGCCGTGCAGATCGCCACCCAGACCTGGACCCGCACCACCACCGGAAGCAGCATCCCCGCATGACCGAGAAGCCCACCGTCCTCTTCCTCTGCCAGCACAACGCCGGCCGCTCCCAACTCGGCGCAGGCCTGCTCGAAGTCCTCGCCGGCGACCGCTACACCGCCACCTCCGCCGGTCTCTCCCCCGCCGAGACGGTGAACCCCGCGATCGCTGCGACCGTCGCCGAGCTCGGCCTCGACATCAGGAACCACATCCCCCGCGCCGTCACCGTCGAGGACCTCGAGAACGCGGACATCGTCATCACCATGAAGCCCGGCCTCACCCTCCCCGCAACGCCGACCGGCCGATTCCTGGAGTGGAAGTTCCCCGACCCGACCGACTGGAGCACCGAGAACGTCCGCCCCCTCCGCGAGGCCGTCGCCGCCCGGATCCAGACCGAACTCCTCACCTAGACGCGTCAGGCGGCCGCAAGGGCGATGGTGGGTCTGCTCCTCGATGGCGACTCTGGACCGTGCTGCAGAAGCGGGGTGACGGGATCGTTCGGCCGGGGCGGGGTGGGGTTGAAGGTCGTCTGGTCACGGAAGATCGCCCAGATGACGTTCATACGGCGCCGGGCGAGAGCGATCAGAGCCTGCTTGTGCGACTTCCCCTCCTGGCGTTTCCGATCGTAGAACGAGCGCGAGACCGGGCAGTTCCTCGACGCGATGAACGCCGCCTGGAAGCAGGCGTTCAACAGCCGCCGGTCATAGCGACGTGGCCGGTGATGGTTGCCGGAGATCTTCCCGGAGTCCCGCGGCACGGGAGCGAGACCCGCGAAGCTGGCCAACCGGTCGGGCGTCTCGAACGCGGCGAGGTCAGTACCGGTCGCGGCAAGGAAATCCGCGGCGAGCCTGCGCCCGAACCCAGGAATCGACACCAGAAGATCCGCGGATCTGCTGTCCTGCAAAGCGGCTTCGATCTCCCCGTCGAGCTCGGCGACCTCGTCGCGGATGCGGAGGAGATCACGCGCGGACCGGCTCACCAGCCGAGCCGCTGCCCCCTCCCCCACGACGACCGATGTCTGCTCGCGCGCGGCTTCCACCGCCGTCTTCGCGACCGCCGCGGATTTCCAGCAGCCCTGTCCCTTCAACCACGCCGCCAGCCGGCTCTCCCCCATGCGCCGGATCGCACCGGGGGTCGCGTACCGGGTGAGCAGCACCAGAGGTCCCCTGGTCGTCGCGTAGTTGAATGCCCCCTCGAGCGACGGAAAGTAGTGGACCAGGATGGCGCGCAGGCGATTCACGGCGCGGGTGCGATCGTGCACCAGGTCTTCTCGTCGCGCCGAGAGCAGGCGCAGTTCCGCCGTGACCTCGTCGGCCTGGCGCATCAGCGTCACGTCTCGCCGGGTCCGCGCTTGGTCGGCGATGATGACCGCGTCCTTCGCGTCTGTTTTGGCTTCGCCGCGGTAGGCGCCCGAGGCGTGATGCACGACGCGGCCTGAGATGTAGAACAGCGGCTGCGCATGCGAGTGCAGGAGCGTCTGCAGCAGCCCTGTCCCGCCGTGGTTGAGGTCCGTTGCCCAGGCGACGTCGGTGCCGCCTGGCAGGGAGGCGACGTCTCCCATCAGGGTCAGGATCGCCGTTTCTCGGTTCTTGAACCGTTGGGAGAGCAGCTTGGTTCCGTTGGCGTCGATGACGACGCAGTGGTGTTCGGTCTTGCCGGCGTCGATACCGGCCCAGAGTTGGGGCACGCAGGGTCCTTCCGTTGAGGGTGCGGTGCGCCGTGAACGACCTTGCCGGCATGTCCTTACGGGGCGATCTGGTCGCGTTTCTCAATGAGCGGTCCTGCCGTTGCGGGGTCCCGGGCGGCTAATCACGGCGTG
>NZ_PSVX01000067.1:0-18444 GCF_002932695.1 Rathayibacter sp. AY1D2
GCTGCGCACCTCGCAGGTGCTGGCGCTCGCCGAGGACGCGCAGAGCGCCGGAGCGAGCGCGGTGCTCCTGGCGCCGCTCGGCTACCAGCCGCTGACGGACGAGGACGTGCTGGGGCTCTACGAGGACGTGACGGCTCAGCTCTCGGTGCCGCTCGTCGTGTACGACAACCCCGGGACGACGCGCTTCTCCTTCTCCGACGACCTCTACGGGGCCGTCGCCCGGCTGCCGCAGGTCGCCTCCCTCAAGATCCCCGGCGTGCCGGAGGGACCGGGCGCCGCGGCGGCGCGCGTCAGCGAGATCCGGGAGCGGGTGCCGGAGGGGGTCACCGTCGGGGTCTCGGGGGACGCCGCGGGTGCGCGCGGGCTGCTCGGCGGCTGCGACGCCTGGTACTCGGTGATCGGCGGCCTCTTCCCGCGGACGGCGCTGTCGATCGCCCGGGCGGCGCAGTCGGGCGATGAGGCGGCCGCGATCGCGGGATCGGCACGCCTGCAGCCCGTCTGGGACCTCTTCGCGGAGCACGGCGGCAGCTACCGCGTGGTCGCGGCGATGGCGGAGCAGCTCGGTCTCGCCGAGGCGCGCTGCCTCCCGCGTCCGGTCCGCGGGCTCGGTGCACGGGCGCGGGCCCGGGTCGCGGAGGTCCTGGCGGAGCTGGGGCCTGTGCTGGAGTGATCCGCGGGCGGGTCGGCGGGAGGACGGCTCGGACGGCGTGGTCGTTCCGGACAGCTGGAGGGGCGGGCCGGGATGTCCCCGACCCGCCCCTCCGGCGGAGCACGCGACCTCAGCAGGCCTTGGACGCGCGGTAGGTGTTGCGTCCCGCCGCCACGAACAGCGCGTCGAGGACTCGGGCCTTGCCCGGCGCCACGGAGTAGCAGCTGCCGTCGAAGTCGGCGATGATGTCGGCCTTGCGCTCGACCGTGCTCGACCCGCAGTTGCGGAAGACGAGAGCGCGCTGGCGCAGGACGCCCTCGGGTCCGAGGGTGGCGCCGGTGGCCACCTCCTGGGCTCCGCACGCGTAGTTCCCGGCGCTCACGTACTGTCCGTTCGCGACCTCGGCCGCGGAGGCGGGCGTCGCGACAGCGACGACGCCGACGGAGGCGATGGCGCCCGTGAGGGCGAGGGTGGCAAGAGTTCGTCGAAGAGTCATGGTCGTTTCTCCTTCTGCTTCTCGGTCTCTTCACGCTGGCACCGGTCCGCCGACGAGCGCGAGGAACCTGGGAGCCTTCACACCGGGGGGCCAGACCGGTGCGGGGAAGTGCTCCCGAACGGGGCGAAAGGGTCGGAACCGGCGGGGCGGACGATCAGGAACGGGCCTCTCCTTCGCTTCCTGAGCGCCTCGATCCGCCGCCGATGCGGTCGCCGAGCCGCCGACCGTTCCGTCCGTGCGGCGTCGTCCCTCCGCCGTCCCGCGACTGGCGCGCATCGACGGGTCGTCCGGCCGGTCCTCCGGCTAGCGTTGCAGGCACACCCCCCCCGCCGACCCGGACCGCTCCGCCGACCTCGTCGGTTCGCGGTCCCTGCACGAGGAGCCCCCGTGTCCCCCGACGATTCAGCAGTACCCCCCTCTCGAACTCCCGGCCTACGGCGGCGCGCCGTCATCGGCGGCGCCCTCACGGGTGCTCTCGCTCTGGGCGCGGCGACGCTCCCGGCCGCCTCCGCCTCCGCCTCCCCCGTGCCCGGCCTGCCCGGGGAGAGGACCCGCACGATCAACGTGAGGACGAAGAACCGCGGCGTGCTCTACGACGTCCTCACGGTCTCGATCGCGGGCGACCTCGCGCGGATCTTCGTGCCGCAGACGGTGAAGCCGCGGCAGGCCGCGGCGGTACCGGTGATCTGGTTCATCCACTCCGCGCAGGCCGACCACACCTCGCTGTCCAGCGTCTTCGCGTACCCGGCCGAGCTCGCCGTCGAGCGGGGCGCCATCGCGATCTGCCAGACGCTCGGCGGAACGATCTGGACCAACGACACCGCTCAGAAGCACCAGCGGAACGGCTACGCCTACCTCTCCGGCCAGTTCCCGATCGCCGCGAGCTACCTCTGGGCGATGTCGGCCGGCGGTGCGCTCGCCTGCGAGGACTACGGCGCGCGGGTCTTCCCCGGCATCAACGGCGTCTACCTGGTCAACGGCGTCTACGACCTCCGCGACACCCACGACCGCACGACGCGGGGCCGCTTCTCGATCGGCGGTGCCTTCGGCGGCAGCACCGCTCAGATCGACTCCCACAACCCGAAGCGGCTGCCCGCCTCCGCCTGGGCCGGCGCGAACATCCGCGCGGTGGTGTCCGACACGGCCCACCCGGACCCGAGCGTGCCGCCGGCACTGCACGGGCTCGCCCTCGTGAAGAAGGCGACGGCCACGGCCAGGGAGGCGACCGTCCGGACGCACGCGCTCGGCCACAACGCGCCGTCGTGGGTGAACCAGGACGGCATCGACGCGATCTTCCGCTGGCACGCCGGGCTGGCCGCCGCACCGGCGCCGTCCGCGACGCCGACCCCGACGAAGACGCCCGTCGTCCGCCCGTCCACCGCGGGCCGCTGGGACTTCGACCAGGCGGACGCCCCGTACGCGGGAGAGCCGGGGTCTCCGTTCCGACCCCGCTGAGCGGTCCGGACGCGACGGCGTCCCTCGGGAAGCGCTGACCGTCACATGCGCTCGGCGCGGCGATCGGCGCAGCTGCGCGGGCCTGCCGCGGGACCGGGCGAGCCCTCCTCCGCGGAGCTCCGCGGCGCCCTCTTCCGGACAGGGCCGCTAGAGGACATTGTCAGCGGCGGGACGGCCGTGCCACGGTTCGAGGACGGCCGATGGGGGCCGTCCCGATCGAAGGCAGCACATGCGCTCCAGCACCGTCCCTCGTCCGCCCGCCGTCGAGGACGGCACGTCGCAGCCGCGGGATCCAGGAGCGGCGCGGCGGCTCCGGCGGGGTCTGCTCGGGTTGACCGCGGCCGTCGCGCTCCTCGTCGGCACCGCCGTTCCTCTCGCGGCGGTCGCCGCTCCGTCCGCCCCTGTCCTCGGGGTGGCGGCCTGGGGAAGCGGCACCGACGGGAAGACCACGGTCCCGGCCGGGGTCGAGGGTGTCCTCTCCCTCGCCGCGGGCCGGACCCACAGCCTCGCCGCGAACGGCGACGGCGGGGTCGTCGCCTGGGGCCGCGGGTCGTACGGGCAGACCAGCGTCCCCGACGGTCTCACGGGGGTCGTCGCGGTCACCTCCGGCGACTACAGCAGCCATGCGCTGAAGAGCGACGGGACCGTCGTCTCCTGGGGCTACGACGGCGACGGGCAGGTGTCGAGGAGTGCCGCGCTGACCGGGATCGTCGCGATCTCGTCCTCCCGCGACAACAGCCTCGCGCTCGGCAACGACGGCACCGTCACGTCGTGGGGCAGCAACGGGCTGGGCGAGGGCCTGGTCCCGGCCGGCCTCGGAGGCGTCACGGCCATCGCCGCGGGCCAGCGCCACAGCCTCGCCGTGTCCGGCGGAAGGGTGGTCGCCTGGGGCTGGGACCTCTACGGGCAGACCGACGTCCCCGCGGGGCTCGAGGGCGTGGTGGCCGTTGCGGCCGGAGAGACCCACAGCCTCGCGCTGAAGGAGGACGGCACCGTCGTCGCCTGGGGCGCGAGCTCCGATTCGGTCGTCGTCGACTACGGCCAGACCACGGTGCCGGAAGGCCTGTCCGGGGTCGTGGCGATCGCCGCCGCATCCGACTACAGCCTCGCGCTGAAGGGCGACGGCACGATCGTCGGGTGGGGCCGGAGCTCGGCCGGGCAGCTGCAGTTCCCCGCCGGCCTCGCCGGCACGACGGCTCTCGCAGCCGGACCCGATCACGTGCTCGCCCGGGGCCCGCGTCCCGTCCTGACGGCGGACGCTCCTCCCGCGTCCGGGCCGCTCGGAGCGGCCGCCTCGTACACCTTCGCGGCCGACCGCCCCGCCTCGTTCGCGATCGCCTCCGGCTCCCTCCCCGACGGCCTGACCCTCAGCGCGTCCGGGCTCCTCTCCGGCACGCCGACGACCGCGGGGACGTCCACCTTCGCCGTCTCCGCGCGGAACCCCTTCGGCTCCACCGTCGGGGCCTCGCACACGTTCGCCGCGGCGGAGACGACGGTCGCGCCGACCCTGGCCGGCGACCCGCCCGCCGCGACGGTGGGCACCCCGTACGACTTCGACTACAGCGTGACGGGCACACCGGCGCCGACGGTCTCGCTCGTCTCCGGAACGCTCCCCGCCGGCCTGAGCCTCGATGATCGTGGCGGCCTGACCGGGACGCCGACGACCGCCGGCCGCTCCACCTTCACCCTGCGGGCTCAAAACGCTGCGGGGAGCGCGGAGACCACCAGCACCGTCGTCGTCTCCCCCGCCGCCGCTGCACCGGCGATCTCCGGCACCCCCGGGCCGGGCGTCGTCGGCACCCCCTACGACTTCGGCTACACCGTCTCGGGCTTCCCCGCGCCGTCGGTGGCCGTCTCCTCCGGTGCGCTCCCGTCCGGCCTCACCCTGACTCCGGCCGGGCGCCTGACCGGGACTCCGTCCGCGCCGGGCACCTTCACGTTCACGCTGACGGCCCGCGCCGGCACCGCCTCCGCGGAGACCACCAGCACCGTCACCGTCTCGTCGCCGACGGTCGCGCCGACCCTCTCCGGGACGGTCGCGGCCGGCGTCGTCGGCTCGGCCTACGACTTCCGCTACGCGGTGAGCGGCACGCCCGCTCCGTCGGTCTCCCTGGTCTCCGGCGCACTGCCCGCCGGGCTCACCCTCGACGCGACCGGGCGCCTCTCCGGGACGCCGACCACGGCCGGGACCACCACCTTCAGCATCCAGGCCGCGAACTCGGCGGGCACGGCTCGGGCGACGAGCACGCTGACGGTCTCGCCGAAGCAGGTCGCGACGAAGGCCGATCTGCGCGTCTACCTCTCCGGGCCGGCCTCGGCGGTGAAGGGGAGGACGCTCACCTACACCCTCATCACGACGAACGCCGGTCCGGTTGCGTCTGGGTCGGTCTTCTCGCAGGTCGTCCTGCCCGCGGGTGTGCAGTTCGTCTCGGCGACCGGCTCGTACACCAGGGTCGGGAACGTCGTGGTGTTCCAGCGGGCCGGCCTGGCGGACGGGCGGACCGTGTCGGAGAAGATCACGGTGAGGGCGGCCGTCTCGGGCACGGCGACCGCGCTGGCGGCGGCGTTCTCGACGAAGACGCCCGACCCGTCCATCCGCAGCAACGCGGACACGACGAGCACGACGATCCGCTGACCGCGGGAGCGTGACGGCGGGCGGTCCCTCGCGGGCCGCCCGCCGTTCTCGGTGCGGGAGCGTCGAGGTCCGCCGCGTCCGCGCCTCGTCTTCGACCGCTAGCCGGCCCGAGGGCGGTAGAAGCGCACGACCGGGAGGGCAGCCGTCGGAGCCTCGCGCACGACGATCTCGAGGCGCTGGATCAGGGCCGGGACGGTCGGCGTGGTCTCGAGCCGGCACTCGAGCTCTCCGTCGCGGCCCGGCAGGAGGAAGGCCGCCTGCGCCGCGGAGGCGCTCCAGAGCAGCCGCTCCACCAGCGGCCTCGCGGTCGGGTCCTCGGCGAGCCCGCCGATCTCCGCGATCGCAGTGGCGAGGCGGCCGGCGCGCACGTCGGCCGGCACATCGCTCAGCAGGTTGGGGCTGAACAGGGCGCCGCTGCCCGGCTCCCCCGCCCGGGTGAGGTCTCCCGCGACGATCGCGGCCTCGACGGCGGCGGCCGCGGCGAGCGTCGACGGGAGGAGGGTGATGATCCGCGCCGGAGGAGCGGTGTCCTCGAGGGCGGCGCGGAGCAGTCCCGTCGCGGCGGCGGCGAGCTTCGCCCCGTTCGCGGTCGCGAAGACCACGGCCCCCAGGCCCGACTCCAGATGCCACCGCATGTTCGACGACCAGCCCGGCAGGCCGCCGGAGTGGTGGGCGATCCCGCCGAAGCGGACGTCGTGCTCGACGACGAGGCCGAACCCGTACGCGGAGCCGTCGAGCGTGCTCTCGACGGCGCGAGGGCTCAGCGCGGGGACCGGCGTCCAGCCGCGCTGCATCTCGCGGCGGGAGGCACGGCTCAGCACCGGGTCGTCGTCCGCGCCGTCCTCGCCCTCGAACGCGGAGGAGAGCCAGCCGCTCCAGCGGGCGATGTCGCCGACCGTGCTGAGCATGCTCGCGGCGCAGGCGCCCGCTCCGGTGCCGGTGACGGGGCGGGGCACCCAGGTCGCTCCGTCGTCGAAGGTGCTGAAGCCGGCCGCGAGGTCGGTGCCGTCAGGGTAGTCGCCGCTGTCGTAGCGGGTGTCGTGGAGGCCGAGCGGCTCGAGGATCGTCCGCGTCGCGAAGGACGGGAAGTCCTCCCCGGTCACGTTCTCGACGAGCACGCCGAGCAGCCAGAAGCCGATGTTGGAGTACTGGTAGACCTCACCCGGCCGCTCCGTGAAGGTCAGCCCGCGGCGGACGACCTCGAGGAACTCCTCCCGCGTCAGAGCCATGACGTCGTCGGCCCAGCCGTTGTCCTCCGGGAGCCCCGAGCAGTTGCTGAGGAGCATCCTGACCGTCACGGGCAGCGGCCGGCCCGCGGAGTCGAGCGGGTCGGTGAACTCCGGCACGTGGTCGGCGACGCGGTCGTCGAGGCGGAGCAGCCCGCGGTCGCGCAGGATCAGCACCGCCGCCGCCTCGAAGCTCTTCGACATGGAGGCGATGCGGTGCACGGTCCCGGGCCCGGGAGCGGCGCCGTCGAGGCGGTGCTCGCCGCGGCCGTGGTGGACGAGCAGCCCGCTGCGGTCGAACAGGGCCCAGCTCAGCGAGGGGGCCGGCGGCGCCTCCTCGTCGAACCACCGGGCCAGCCGGTCCTGGAGCGGCGGGGAGAGGAGCGTCGGCCGAGGGAGCGTCATGCCCTCATCCTCCCGCACGCGGCACAGGCCGCCGCGGTCCCGCGGGTCACCGCGGAAGGACGCCGTCCGGGCTCAGCCAGTCCGGGCGGCTCCCCTCGACCGCGTCCAGGACGTCCTCCTGCGGGCCGGTCGCCGGTCTCCGCGGCGACGATGATCCGGTCGTCGACGGTAGCGGAGGGGCCCGCTGTGCATCCGGCGAGCATCCCGATCAGCAGCACTCCCCCGGCGACGCGCGCCCGTCCGCTCACCGTCGAGCGTCGCGGCGACGGCCGCTCCGGCGGGCTGACGAGTCCCGGCGAGAGCCCGAGCGACCGCCGGCACCTGCGAGCCGGACGAGGAACTTCTCAGGTCCTCTTGCGTGTCGCAGGCGCGGAACCTAGTTTTGTCGAACCGGTTCGAAGCACTGTTGCTCCGACCCCGGACCGACGCCCGCCGTCGTCCGGCCGGCTGTCCCCACAGAAAGTGACCAGCGTGACAACGATGTCCTCCCCGAGGCGCGGCACCCGCTCCCTCGCCCTCGCGCTGAGTGCCGCGACACTCGCCGCCCTCGCCGTCGCTCTCCCGAGCGCCGAGTCCGCCTCCGCGGCCGACACCTCCGTCCCCGCCGACGCGCTCATCCTCCAGTACGACTTCGAGCAGGGGCAGGTGTCCGGATCCACGGTCGCCGACCTCTCGTCGAAGAAGCTCGACGGCACCGTCGTCAACAGCGCGAGAGCGACGTACGTCGCGGGTCGGAAGGCCGGTACGACCGCGATCGACCTTCCCGGGGGCGCGGCGGACTCGACCTCCGCGCCCTACCTGACCGTGCCGAACGGGCTCTTCCAGGGCGTGACGCAGACCACCGTCTCCGCCTGGACGAAGTGGTCCGGCACCGGAGGCTTCCAGTGGCTGTGGTGCCTGGGCATCAGCCCCGACGCCGCGTCGGCCTTCGCTCCGTCGTTCGACGGCGGCAGCGCCCGCGCGATCATCAAGCAGCTGAAGGACGGCGGCGAGACCGGAGTCTCCAGCTCCTCGCCGCTGCAGAAGGACCAGTGGGTCAACGTCACCGCGACGATGGACGGCACGACCGTGACCCTGTACCTCAACGGTCTGCAGGTCGCGACGGCTCCCGCCTCCGTCGACCTCGCGAAGCAGCTCTACTCCGCCTCCGCCTCCAAGAGCGGCAACATCGGCCGGGCGCTCTGGAACGTGCACCCCTACTTCGACGGAGCGATCGACGACTTCCGCGTCTACAACCGGGCTCTGACCGCCGCTCAGGTCCGGGGTCTGGCGGGCGACGCCGCGCCGGCCGTCACCGGCGTTCTCTCGACGAGCGTCGCGGTCACCACCGGCATCGGCGTCGCGCCGGCCCTGCCGGGGGTCCCCGCCACCTACTCCGACGGCGTGAACCGCGACGCCCCGGTCACCTGGGAGAGCGTCCCCGCCTCCGCGTACGCGAAGCGCGGCACCTTCACCGTGAAGGGCACCGTCACCGGCCTCGGCACCGCGGTCACGGCGACCGTCACGGTGCGCGCACTCGACGAGATGACCATCGACCTCGGCACGAGCACCGGGGAGTTCATGGGCGGCGCGTCCGGCACCCTCTACGGGGTCTACGGCGAGGGCCTCCCCTCCGACAACCTCCTCGAGGGGATCGACCTGCGCACGGTCTCGACCAAGGCGCAGGACGGGCCGCAGCATCCGGGCGCGGACGCGCTGAGCGTCGCTAAGGCCGTCGCCGACACCTCGGACGGCGACACCTACATCTACATGACGGACATCTACCGCGGTTTCCCCTACGAGTGGCCGGGCAGCACTCCCCAGGAGAAGCTGGCCGACTACCAGGCGAAGATCGCCACGCAGGTCGACCAGGTGCTCGCGCTCCCCGAGGAGTACCAGGACAACATCGTGTTCGTGCCGTTCAACGAGCCCGAGGGCAACATGTTCGGCAACGGGAAGTGGAGCTACGACGGGAAGAGCTGGCTGGAGGACCCGACCGCGTTCTTCGCCGCCTGGGACAGCACCTACGCGCTGATCCGCGACAGGATGCCCGACGCCCGCATCGCCGGACCGAACACCAGCGTCCTCTACGACCAGGTCCGCGGATTCATGACCCACACGCTCGAGCAGGACACCGTCCCCGACGTGATGACCTGGCACGAGCTGAGCGCCCCGGGTGAGATCCGCACCAACGTCGACCGCTTCCGGGCCTGGGAGGACGAGCTGTACGCGGGCACGTCCTACGCCGGGAAGCACCTGCCGGTGAACCTCAACGAGTACGCCTTCAACTACCACACCTCCGTGCCCGGCCAGATGGTCCAGTGGATCAGCGCGCTCGAGGACAAGAAGGTCGACGGCGACATCGCCTACTGGAACATCGACGGCAACCTCTCCGACTCCGCGGTGCAGGCCAACCGCGCCAACGGCCAGTGGTGGCTCCTCAACGCCTACGCCTCGATGACCGGCGACACCGTCGCGGTCACGCCGCCCAAGCCCGGCCAGAGCTACACCCTCCAGGGCGTCGCGACCCTCGACACCGCGGCCAAGCAGGCGAGAGCCCTCTTCGGAGGCGTCGGCGGCTCGCAGAAGGTCGCGTTCGAGCGCATCCCGGCCGCCACCTTCGGCTCGAAGGTCCACGTGGAGGTCAGCGAGATCCGCTGGACCGGCCAGGTCGGCGACTCGGGAGCCCCGCAGACGGTCAAGGAGTTCGACGCGTCCGTCGTGGACGGCGCCCTCTCGCTCGACTTCGGAGGATCCCTCCCCGCGCTCGACGTCGACTCCGCCTACGAGGTCGTCCTGACCCCGGGCGCCAACGCGTCGTCGCCGTCCGCCTCGCCCGTCGACTTCCGCCAGAAGTACGAGGCCGAGGACGCCCGCTACACCGGATCGCGGAACCTGAACGGACCCGAGGGCTCGCCGACCAACGTCGGCGGCTTCTACACCTCGGGCGGACGCAACGTGGGCGGGATCCGCACCGGCGGTGACCTGAAGCTCGACTTCGCGGTCACCGTCCCGAAGGACGGCGAGTACGACCTCAGCGTCTTCGCCAACTCCCTCAACACCTACGCCGCCAACGCCCAGCAGGGTCCGATCAACGCGTTCCTGAGCGTCGACGGCGCTGCGGAGCAGGAGATCCTCCTTCCGCTGGCCTACAAGTTCGTGGTCTGGGACCACGCGGACACGAAGGTGAAGCTGACCGCCGGGACCCACACGATCTCGCTCGCCGCGAAGAACCTCGCCGGCACGAAGTCGACCGTGGGCGACGCGATCGTCGACAAGATCGAGCTCTCCCTCCCCAGCGCGGCCGCCGCGACCTCGATCCACGAGGCCGAGACCGGCACGCTCGACAACGGAGCGACGGCCGACTACTCCCGCGCCGGCGTCTCCGGCTCGGGCACGGCGACGCTCACCAGCGGCGCCTCCACCACCGTCTGGGGCTACTCCGCGAAGGACGCGCCGTCCTCCGTGACCGTGGACACCCTGGGCGGCGGCACCGGCGACCTCTACGTGAACGATGTGAAGGTCGGGCCGGTGGGCGCGAGCTCGACCCGTCAGGTCTTCCTCTCGGGCGGCGTGAACAAGATCGAGGTCGTCGGCACGAGCGGCACGCTCCTCGTCGATCGGATCGTCATCGGAGTGAGCGCAAACCCGCCCGCGACGACGAGCTACGAGGCGGAGGCGGCCACGATCACCGGCCCCGCCACGGTCCGCGACCTGTCCTTCGCGTCGGGCGGCAAGGCCGTCGGGAACATCGGGGGCGGACGCGACGGCGACTCGACCCTGACCTTCGGCGACGTGAAGGCCGAGCAGGACGGGACGTACGCGCTCACGCTGCGCTACTCCAACGAGGAGCAGTCCCCCGCGACGCACTACAACCCCGACCCGCTCGCCCGCCACGCGGACATCACGGTCAACGGAGTGACGCAGCGCGTGCTCTTCCCGCACACGTTCCACCAGAACCAGCTGTGGGACCTGAGCGTGCCGGTCACGCTCAGGAAGGGCTCGAACACCATCGCGATCACCTCGAAGGAGCTCCCGGGCTTCGACGGGACGACCTACCTCTCCGACACCTTCCCCGGCGTCCTGCTCACCTCGCAGTACGCGCCCAACATCGACAGGATCTCGGTCACGCCCTTCGTCGGGCGGACCACGGGCCTGACGGTGAGCGGCACGGCGGCCTCGCGCTGCACCGCGGGGAAGGTCACGATCACGGGGACGGCGACCAACACCAGCGCGGTCGCCGCTGACGTCACGATCGGCTCGGCCTGGGGCACGAAGACCTTCACCGGGGTCGCTCCCGGCAAGACGGTCTCAGCCGCCTTCAGCACCCGCGCTGCGAGCGTCGGAGCCGGCGCTCTCGACGTGCGGATCGCGGGGACGGTCGACGGCGCTGCGGCGAGCGGATCCACGGCACCGGCCTACGGTGCGGCGCGCTGCGGCTGATCCGTCCAGAACGCCCTGACGCGGCCGGGCACCTCGTGCGCCCGGCCGCGTCGGCGTGTCGTCGGGACCGGACGTTCCCCGACGGGGACGAGCGCGCCGTGGACGAGCAGAGCGCCGGAGCCGCAGCGTCCGGTCCTCGCTCCGGGGACGCGGCGCCCGAGTTGCGTGCGCCGCGCCGCACTGCCACTCTCGACACGGTTCGAGCGGGGGTGGAGATGGCCACGATCGGAGACGTCGCGAAAGCGGCAGGGGTCTCGCGCAGCACGGTGTCGTACGTCCTCTCCGGCAAGCGCAGCATCTCCCCCGAGACGCGCAAGCGCATCGAGGACGCGATCGCCGAGCTCGACTTCACGGTCAACGCCGGAGCACGGGCGCTCGCGACGCGCCGCACCATGGCGCTGGGCCTGCTCGTCCACTTCGACCCGGACGAGTTCGCGCCCGCGATGGTCGAGTACGTGCTCCCCATCACGGCCCGCGCCCGCGAGCTCGGCTACGACGTGCTGCTGGCCACCGAGGCCGACGGGGCGGCTGCCGTCCGCCGGCTCACGCGCTCCGGTCAGGTCGACGGACTGATCCTCCTGAGCGTCGCGGACGACGACGACCGGCTGCCCGTCCTGCGCGCCTCGCGGCGGCCCGGTGCCGCCCTCGGCGTGCCCGCGGACGCCTCCGGGGTGGACGTCTTCGACCTCGACTTCGGCGACGCGGCCCGCCTGCTGATCGAGCACCTGGGCGCCCTCGGGCATCGGAGCATCGGTCTCGTCACCCCTCCTGAGCGCGTCTTCGACCGCGGAGGGACCTACGGGCTCCGGTTCCGCGAGTCGGCTCTCGAGACCGCCGGTCGGCTCGGGATCGAGCTGGTGCTGCGCCCGGCCGCCACCGCCGCCGACGCCGTCGAGCCGATGATCACGGCGTTCCTCGACGACAACCCCGGACTCACGGCGCTGGTCGTCCACAGCGACCGGACCATCGCGATGCTTCCCGCGATCCTGGGCCGACGCGCTGTCGCCGTGCCCGGGCAGCTGTCCGTCGTGAGCCTGTACTCGGCCGAGTTCGCCCGCGACTTCTCGCTCCCCTACAGCTACGTCGAGACGGGTGCCGCCGAGCTCGGCGCGCACCTGGTCGACACGCTCGTCGAGCGGATCGAGCAGCCGTCCCGCGGCGAGGAGCCGTCGATCCGCCTCCTGCCCGCGCGTCTCGTCGACCGCGGGAGCGCCCGCGCGGTCTGAGGACCGCTCCGGAGCCCCCGAGGCCCGGTCAGAAGCGCGAGGCGACCTCGTAGAGGACCTCGTCGTCGCCCGCGTAGACGCCGTCGCGCCGCGGCCAGTGCGCGATCACGTCCGTGAAGCCGAGCTCCTCCGCCCGGCCGGCCATGTCCTCGAACCGGGCGACGCTCTCGAGGGAGTAGTCGCTCCCGGAGTCGAGCGAGAGGTGGCGCTCGACGGTGCGCGGGTCGCGCCCGGCCGCCTCGAGCGCCGCGTCGAGCCGCCGGGAGAGGGACGCGACCGCCCGCCACCACTCCTCGCTCGACACTCCCTCCGGGCCGGTGGTGACCCAGCCCTGCCCGCGATCGGCGACGAGCGCGAGGCCCTTCGGCCCGTTCGCGGCGAGGACGAACGGGACGCGGGGGCTCTGCACGGGCTCGCCCACCATGCGCGCCGAGCGGGCGGTGAACCACTCCCCCTCGAGGTCCACTCCGCCCGAGCCGGGCTCCTCGAAGCGCAGCAGCGCGTCGAGGGCTGTGACGAACTCGGTGAAGCGCTCGTGCCGCTGCCGGGGCGAGTAGTCGGGCTGCCCGAGCACGCGCGCGTCGAAGCCCGTGCCGCCCGAGCCGACCCCGAGGATGGTCCGACCGCCCGAGATCTCGTCCAGCGTCGCGATCTCCTTCGCGAACGGCACCGGGTGGCGGAAGTTCGGGGAGGCCACGAACGTGCCCAGGCGGAGCGTCTCGGTCACCATCGCGGCAGCGGTGAGGGTGGGGACGGTCGCGTGCCACGGCTGGTCGGCGAGGGAGCGCCAGGAGAGGTGGTCGTAGGTCCACGCGTGGTCGAAGCCCAGGCCCTCGGCCGACTGCCACTTCCGGCGGGCCTCGGCCCACGGGTCCTGCGGGAGGATGACGATGCCGTGTCGCATCGTCCGAGTGTACGAGCGCCGTCGGGTCAGAGCGCGGCGGGCGGCACCGGGGGCGGATCGGGCACCTCGTCCACGACCGAGCGCGGGACCATCCCGGGTCGGCATCCGCACGCGCAGGCGCAGCGGTTCCCGCTCCGACGCGCCGAGCAGCTCGCGGGCGGCGCTCCGCACCTGCCGCGCCAGCGCCGGGTGCACGGCCCCCGGATCCTCGAACGCGGCGACCAGCTCGCGCAGCACTCGGGTGGTGCTCCGCGGGTCGCCGTCCTGCCTGGCATCGGATCGGCCCCTCACTCTCGGCACGGCCGTCAGGGTCCCGGCGGTGCAGCGGATGTCTCGCGCCGACGGTAGGGCCGGGACGGCGCCGTGGCACTGAGGTTGACAACGGGAGGACCCGGCGGATCGCGGTGCGCGGGGTGCGATCCGCGCGAGGGCGGTCCTGCTGGGGATCGACGGCCACCGCCGGGAGAACCCGCTTCCCACGATCGCGCCCGTCCGGTCGCGGCTGCTCTCGGGGCGTGATCACGACGACGGAGCGGGTGGACGACTGGGTCGAGGGCTGGTGCCGGGCACGCGGCGTGCAGCGCGTCCGCGAGGACGGGGCCTGGCTGGTCGATGTCGGAGCGGAGTCGCGCACGCGGGAGCGGATCCTGGTCGATCCGTCGCCCTCCGCGCCGCAGGCGGGCGCCGAGCGGGTGGCCGGGCCCCAGGAGTGGCTGACGGTCATCGGCCTGGGCGACGACGCCCGCCTCGCGCCCGCCGCCGGGCTGGAGCTCGTCGCGGGCGACGAGAGCCTGATGGCGGCGCTCCTCGGCCCGGGCCGCACCGCCGAGGGTGCCCTGCTCGCGGGAGCCGTGCTCGAGGCCGCCGACGGAGTGGCGAGCGTCCGGCTGCTGGTCGACGGAGTCGTCGCCGCTCAGGGCACCGCCGCCGTGCACGGGACGGTCGCGGTTCTGGACCGGATCGAGACCGATGCGCGGTTCCGCCGACGCGGGCTGGGACGGCGGGTCGTCGACGCCCTCACCGCCTGGGCCCGGTCCGAGGGTGCACGGAGCGGTCTCCTCGTCGCCAGCACGGACGGCCGCCCCCTCTACCTCACCCTCGGCTGGGAGGTGGTCGCGCCGGTGCGCATCTGGCGCGGGGCCGCACTCCGAGATCCGGGACAGGGCTGCGCGGCCGCCGGGCGATGATCCCCCGCCGTACGGCCCTCCGGGAGCGCACGTCCGCCTGAGTACGGAATCCCGCGCAACGGATACAGGCGGCGGAGAACGGCGAAGCAGCCGTGAAGCGGCCGCCCGCCGATCTGTATTCAGCCGATAACACCACCCTCGAAAGAGGGACGCCCGCTATCGCTCGAACGGCCTTGTCCGAGAAGCGGATCATCCGCTTCTCGGACTCGTGTCACCGCCCTCGGGTCGTCACCCGAGAGCGCCCTTCTCGGCCGAGTAGAGCTGCTTCACCTGCTCCGCGGTCAGCGCCCGGTCCCACACCCGCAGTCGGGCGAGGGAGCCGGCGAAGCGGTTGATCATCGTGCCGTCCCGGCCGACCGCTCCGACCACGAAGTCGCCGGGAGCCGCGTTGAGGCCGTCGGAGTAGACGTAGGGGTTCTTGGCGTAGGTCGCGCCGAGCTTGTCGGTGTACACCGGGTACGCGGTGGCGGCGCCGTCGAGGTACGAGACCGCGACTGCGCCGTCGTACGTCCCGACGTGCAGCTGCCACACGCCGCGCGTGATCCGGCGGGGCTCCACCGAGTAGTCGCGCGAGTACGGGTAGCCGGGCGTCGGCCCGCCGAGCTTCGAGACGTGCATGCACACGCGCTCCCAGCCGCCGTACTCGGGGAGGTTGTTGAACAGCGCATAGGAGCGCAGCGGCCCGACCGTCGACTCCTCCCAGACGCCCGCGATGCAGGCGCCGTCCGCGTCGGAGTTGAGCACCCACACCGCGATCGTCACCTGGCCGGTCGAGGCGCCCAGGTTGAGCGGGCCGACCTCGTCCTTGGGGACGACCAGGTGGTCCGTCGTCCCGTTGAGGGCGACTCCGGTGCCGAACGGCGTGGCGACGGCGCGGGCGGAGGAGCCCGCGCCCTGCCGCAGCGCCGGAGCGCCCGCGACGGCCGAGGCGAAGGGGGCGGCGCTCTCGGCGAAGGACCACTCCGCGATCGGCGTGGGCACGGTGACCGTGGGGACCGGAGCGGCGTCGCCGACCACGAACGCGTCGAGGATCAGGTTGGTGCCGCTCGAGGCCGGGTTGCGGCCGCTCCCGCGGCGGATGGTCACCGTGTGCGGCCCGGCCGCGAGCTGTCCGCTGCTCCAGACCGTCTGCTTCGACCGCGTCGCGGCGCTGTAGCGGTCGACGGACGCGACCTTGACTCCGTCGAGCTCGACCTCGTTGATGCCGGACGAGCCGGTGAGGCGGCTGATCCAGCTCACGCTGGTACCCGTGAAGGCGAGGGTGGCGGAGGCGCCCGCGGTGGTCGAGTAGGCGATGCTGCCGCCGCTGTCCGTGCTCGCCTTCAACGTCGACCAGGTGCCGGTCGTGACGATCGGGGCGGCGCCGTTCTCGTAGGTGCCCGCTCCGGGCAGCGTCGTCGCCAGCGGAGGCGTCGCGTCGCCGACCACGAAGGAGTCGAGCAGCAGGTTGGTCCCGGTCGAGGCCGGATTGCGGCCGCTCCCCCGGCGGATCGTCAGCGTGTGCGGCCCGGCGGCGAGCTGTCCGCTGCTCCACACCGTCTGCTTCGAGCGGGTGGACGCGCTGTAGCGGTCGACGGAGGCGACCTTCACACCGTCGAGCTCGACGTCGTTGATCCCGGAGGACGACGTGAGTCGGCTGATCCAGGCGATGCTCGTGCCGGTGAAGGCGAGCGTCGCGGAGGCGCCGGAGCTGGTCGAGTAGGCGATGCTCCCGCCGCTGTCCGCGGTGGCCTTCAGCGTCGTCCAGGTGCCGGTGGTGACGATCTGCGCGGCGCCGTTCTCGTAGGTGCCCGCGCCGGGCAGCGTGGACACGGGTGGCGTCTCGGGCTCGGGCTCCGTCTGCGGCACGGGGCCCTCGGTGATCCAGCGCTGGAAGGTGTCGAGCATCTCCTTGTTGGTGAAGCTCGGGACCTTGTGCCCGTCGGTGCCCTCCCCCGGGTGGGTGCGGACCGTCGCCTCCTTCGCCAGGGGCAGGGCCGCGGCGTGTAGGGCGGCGCCGTGCAGGGCGAACGGCACGACCTTGTCGTCGGGCGATCCGGTGATCCTCAGCCGCGCACCGCGCCACACCGACGCGGGCAGCCGCGCCGGGTTGGTGGCGGCGATGGCCGCGGCGTCGGCGTACTCGGGGCCGATCCGGTCCGGTTCGCTCGCCGCCCGCTCCTCCATGTCGTAGGAGCTGTTGCAGAGGTACGCGCCCCGGATGTTCGGCACCATCCGCTTCCCGTAGGCCCAGGTCAGAAGCGGCCCGCCCCCGGAGTCGGAGCGGAGGAGGCTCGCGTCGATCCGCCATACCGACGAGGCCCAGGCGGCGACAGCGGCCTGGATCTCGATCGCCCGCGGGCTCGACCAGATGCTGCCGCCGTAGGTCGGGCAGATGCTGACGATGCCGCGGTCCACGGCGAGGTCGGCCGAGTACGCGAAGGCGCTCGAGAGCGCCGTGTGGGTGCCGTTGCGGGCGTGGTAGTACCAGAGCATCGATGCGCCCCTGGTCTGCGACGGAGGCGTCGCGTGCGGCACGAACAGGCGCGCCCGGTCCCCCGCGACGACGACGTCGATGATCTCGTAGCGCTTCCCGCCCGTCTTCGACGTGGCGGTGGACAGGCGCGAGACCTCGCCGGGCAGTCGGGGCACCGCGGTGAGGTCGCCGGCCGCGAGGGCCGGCGTCGCGAGGGCGATCGCGCCCGCGCCGGCGACGGATCCGGCGAGGATCGTGCGGCGGGAGAGAGCGGAGAGGGCCTTGACGCCCGATCGGGAGCCGGTGCGGGAGGAGTCGGCGGAGTCGCCGACGGCAGTGTCCTGAGGAGTCACGGAAGAGAGAGCCTTTCCGATCGTCACCGTTCCGGGTACACCGATCGAAAGAGGAGGAGAAGGCGTTCAGTGAACGAGCGGCAGCGCTCGCGTTACTGATGCGGATCACCTTCTCCTCGAGAAGGAAAGGGAAGCCGGATCAGGCTAACAGAGGGGATGAGAAGGGGTTCAGTATTTCTACCCACCGTTTTATCGACCGGAGGAGAATGGGCGAGGAATCGCTTATCCGGCCGCTTATCGTCCCTTTTCCGGTGACACGACGCGTGCTGGACACCGCCGTCTGGCAGGATGCCCCCGTGTCGGAGACGGGTCGGCTGCAGCGGGGCGGCGCCCTCCCCGTGCTCCTCGTGTTCCTCCGCCTCGGGCTGACCTCGTTCGGCGGGCCGATCGCGCACCTCGGCTACTTCCGCGAGGAGTTCGTGGTGCGCCGCGGCTGGCTGACCGATCGCGCGTACGCCGACCTCGTCGCGCTGTGCCAGTTCCTCCCCGGACCCGCGTCCAGCCAGGTCGGGATGGCTGTCGGCCTGCAGCGCGCGGGACTCGCCGGACTGGTCGCCGCGTGGTGCGGATTCACGCTCCCCTCGGCGATCGCCCTGGTCCTCGTCGCCGGTCTCGTCGCCGGTGCGGGCGATGTCGCCTCCGCCGGCTGGCTCCTGGGCCTCCAGGCGGCGGCGGCCGCGGTCGTCGCGCAGGCCGTGCTCGGGATGGCGCGCTCGCTCGCACCGGACCGCCGCCGCGCGACGATCGCCGGCGCAGCGGCTGTCGCCGTCCTCCTCGCCCCGGAGCCCGCGCTGCAAGTGGGGGTGATCGCGGCGGCGGGCCTGGCCGGCGTCCTGTGGCTCCGCCGTGAGGAGGCGGCTCCGGACGACGGCCCGGGCTTCGCGGTCCGGATCCCGACGGCGCTCGCGGTCTCGGCGCTCGCCCTCTGGGGACTCCTCCTGGCCGGCCTCCCCCTGCTGGCCGCTCTCACGGGCGAGGGAGCGGCGGGTCTCGCCTCCGTCTTCTACCGCGCGGGCGCTCTGGTGTTCGGG
>NZ_PSVX01000068.1:0-17786 GCF_002932695.1 Rathayibacter sp. AY1D2
GGAGGCGGCGCAGGACGCGCCGAGCCGACGGAGGCCGCCGCACTCGAGCTCGAGTGCGACGGCCTCCGGACCGTCAGGAGCAGGCGGCCGCGGGTCAGGCCAGGCGCAGCAGGCGGCAGCCGTGCGGCTCGAGCTCGAGCTCGACGGCGCCGCCGACGATCGGCAGCTCGGCGCCGCTCCACACGTCGACGGCCGAGGCTGCGCCGGAGCAGCCCAGGTCGGTCAGGTGCGCGGAGTAGGACCGCGCCGACGAGCCCAGCCAGAACACTCCGCGCCACTGCTCGTCGCCGCGCCACGCCGACCACACCACCAGGTCGCCGTCGCGGACGATCTCGCGGCTGCCGTCGCTGCCGAGCAGCGCGAGGACGTCGTCGTTCGTCAGCAACGCCAGAGTGTCGGCGGGCGTGTCCGGGAGGTGCCCGCCCATCATCAGCGGCGAGCGGAGCAGGCACCACAGCGTCACGAGCGTCCGCTGCTCCGCGGGCGTGAACCGCGAGAGCCGGTCCTCGCCCACGTGCGCGCGCACGCCGATCCGCCCCAGCGGCAGCATGTCGGCGTCGGCCCAGGCGCCGGGACGCTGGTGCGGAGCCCAGCGCGCCGCCCGCTGGAACTGCTCGTGCAGGTGGGCCCAGTCGTCCCAGAAGTCGTCCGAGATCCGCCACATCTGCGCGGTCGACCGCAGCAGCTCGAGGTTCTCGAGCGAGAGCTGCTTGCCGGGGGAGAGGCTCAGCACCATCGGACGGCCGGTCGCGTCGATCGCGCGGGAGAGTGCGGCGATCTCCTCCGCCTGGATCGGCGGGTAGAGCACGTCGTCGAGCTTCACGAAGTCGACGCCCCACGAGGCCAGCTGCGCCATCACGGAGTCGTAGTACTGCTGCGCGCCGGGCGCGCTCATGTCGACGCCGTAGTTGTCCGGGTTCCACGGGCAGACGTTCCCGCGGTCGGCGATGTCGGCGCAGGTCGCCTCCGCCCCGAGCACCGGCAGGCCGAGCTCGGCGGCCCGCCGGGGGACGCCGCGCATCAGGTGCACGCCGAAGCGGAGGCCGAGGGCGTGCACGCGCGCGGCCAGCGCCGTGAATCCGCCCGTCGCCGCGGAGGGGAAGCGGCCGACGGCGGGCTGCGGGCGTCCCCAGTCGTCGAGCACCGGCTCCGACACCTCCTGGTAGTCGCTCGTGCCGGGATCGGGCTCGTACCACTGGATGTCGACGACGACCGTGTCCCAGCCGTGCGGCAGGAGGTGCTCGGCGAGGTACTCGGCGTTCGCGAGCACCTCCTCCTCCGTCACCGAGGCGCCGAAGCAGTCCCAGCTGTTCCAGCCCATCGGCGGGCGGCGGGCGGCCTCCGTGCGCGCGGCGATCACGACAGCTCCAGCGTCACGGTCGCGAAGGAGTGCGGGGGCAGCGTGACGCGCAGTCCTGTCGCCGTGGTCTCGATGCCCTCGAGGGCGACGGGGCTCACCTCGTCGGCGGCGCCGGGCCGGTTGTGCGCGTCGGGGCGGTCGGCCGTCAGGAGGCGGCCGGTCGCGCCGGTCACGGTCCCACCGCGGAAGTCGAGGGAGACCTCGAGCGGCTCCTCCAGGTCGACGTTCGTCAGCGAGACCAGGACGCGGCCGTCCTTCGTGGAGGCGGAGGCGGAGGCGACGGGGATCTCGCGGCCGTCGACCGCGTGCGTCGGGCCGGCGACCGTGGTCGGCAGCACCGTCGCGTCGTGGTGCCCCTTGTTCATCTCGAACACGTGGTAGGTCGGCGTGCGGACCATCTCGCCGCCGTCCGGGTCCGTCAGCAGCATCGCCTGCAGCACGTTCACCGTCTGCGCGATGTTCGCCATCGTCAGGCGGTCGGCGAAGCCGTGGAAGACGTCGAAGTGCCAGGCCGCGACCATCGCGTCGCGGATCGTGTTCTGCTGGAAGAGGAAGCCCGGGTGGGTCCCCGGCTCCACGTCCCACCAGGTGCCCCACTCGTCGAGCACCATCCCGTACTTCTTCTCGGGGTCGTGGACGTCCATCACCGCGGCGTGCGAGCGGAGCAGCTCCTCGATCCCCTGCGCGGCCACGATCGTGCTCCAGTAGGTGTCGGCGTCGAAGTCGGTCGCGCTGCCCTTCGCGTGCCAGCTGCCGCCGATCGTGTAGTAGTGCACCGAGACCGACTCCCACGGCACGGAGGAGAAGGGGTGCCCCTCGATCTCGGGGATCACCTCCATCAGCGTCTGCGTCCAGTGGGTGTCGGCGCCGTCGGCTCCGGCGGCCACGCGGTAGAGCGGAGTGTCGTTGCCGCTCTGCACGAAGGTCCCGAACTGCCGCGCCAGGTCGGCGTAGGCGCCGGCGCGCATGTTGCCGCCGCAGCCCCAGGTCTCGTTGCCGAGCCCCCAGAAGCGGACGGTCCACGGCTCCTCCCGGCCGTGGGAGCGGCGCAGGTCGGCCATCGGCGACTTGCCCGCGCCGGTGAGGTACTCGGCCCAGTCCGCCATCTCCTGCACGGTGCCGGAGCCGATGTTGCCCGAGATGTAGGCGTCGGCGCCGAGCAGCTCGCAGAGCGCCATGAACTCGTGGGTGCCGAAGGAGTTGTCCTCCGCGACTCCGCCCCACTGAGTATTGATCAGGCCGGGGCGCTCCTCGCGCGGTCCGATGCCGTTGGTCCAGTGGTAGCGGTCGGCGAAGCAGCCGCCGGGCCAGCGGAGGTTGGGGATGTCGAGGGCGCGGAGGGCCTCGACGACGTCCAGGCGGATCCCGCCCTCGTTCGGGACGGGCGAGTCCTCGCCGACCCAGAAGCCGTCGTAGATGCACCGGCCGAGGTGCTCGGCGAAGTGGCCGTAGAGGTGGCGGCTGATGGTGGCGCCGGGGCGGTCGAGGTCGACGGTGACGGTGCTGTTCACGGAGTGCTCCAGGGTGGTGGCGGACGGGTCGGCGGCGGTGCCGGCGGTGTCGAGGACGCCGGGGTCGGCGGCGGTGCTCACGCGGTCTCGCGGACGAGCCGCAGGACGATCGCGCGGTCGGCGTGGAAGGTCGGCAGGTCCAGGCCCGCCTCGCCCAGCAGGCTCCCCGAGTAGGCGGGGGCCGGGGCGTCGGAGTCCAGCGGCACCGTCGACTCCAGCCAGTGCGGGCTCTGCCAGGGCGGGCCGAGCGAGCCGGGGCGCGCGGTCTCGATCCGGTAGCGTGCCCGCGGATCCAGGCCCGGGAGGCGGACGCGGCGGCGCGAGTCCGCGGTCAGCGCGGGCGTGACCAGCGTGTACAGCGCCTCCGAGCCGTCCGGCGCGACGACGCCGCGCAGCGACGGCGCGTCGGGGTCGGAGTCGTCGCCCCCGACGACCCGGCCGGTCGCGATCAGGCCGCGGTGCTCACGGTACGCCGCGATCCAGCCCGCCAGCACGGGCTCCTCCTCCGCGTCCAGCTCGCGGAGGTCCCACTCGATCCCGAAGTGGCCGAGGAAGGCGATCGCGCAGCGGGTGTGCAGGTCGCTGGTGCGACCGGTGACGGAGTTGACCGGCGAGGCGACGTGCGAGCCGAGCATCTCCGGCGGCACGAGCAGCCCGGTCCAGCGCAGCATCCGCGAGCGGTCCAGCGGGTCCTGGTTGTCGGAGGTGTGCACGCGGTCGGTGCGCTCGAGGATCCCCAGGTCGACCCGGCCGCCGCCGGAGGCGCAGCTCTCGATCTCGAGCTCCGGGTGCCGGGCGCGCAGCTCGTCGATCAGCCGGTACAGCGCGAGCGTCTGCTCGTGCACCGCGGCCGTCCCGGTGGCGGGGTGGCCCGCGTCGATCAGGTCGCGGTTGTGGTCCCACTTGAGGTACGCGACGCCGAGGTCGGCGACCAGGCCGTCGAGCACGCCGAGGATGTGCGCGAACGCGTCGGGGTTCGTCAGGTCGAGCACCTGCTGGAAGCGGAACCGCGGCGGCAGCTCCTCGCGGGCCCGCAGGATCCAGTCGGGGTGCGCGCGGGCGAGGTCGGAGTCCTCGTTGATCATCTCGGGCTCGACCCAGAGACCGAACGCCATGCCCAGGCCGCGGACGTGCTCGGCGAGGGGGAGGAGGCCGTCGGGCCAGGCGACGGGGTCGGGCGTCCAGTCGCCGAGGCCGGCGCGGTCGTCGCTGCGGCCGAGGAACCAGCCGTCGTCGAGCACGTAGCGCTCGACCCCGAGGGCGGCGGCGCGGTCGGCCAGCTCGGCGAGGACGGCGAGGTCCTGGTCGAAGTAGACCGCCTCCCAGACGTTGAGCGTCACCGGGCGCGGCCGGCGCGAGGAGCGGGAGACCCCGCGGAGGTGGGCGTGGAAGCGCGCGGCCGCGGAGTCGAGGCCGTGGCCGAAGCTGCCGGAGATCCAGGGGGAGGAGTAGCTCTCGCCGCTCGCGAGGCGCACCTCGCCGGGCAGGAGCAGCTCGCCGCCCCGGAAGGCGAGCCAGCCGTCGCCGCGCTCCACCGCGTGCTCGTGGTTGCCGCCGATGCCGACGTGGCAGAGCCAGACCCGGCCGTCGGCGGAGTCGAAGCCGGGGGTGCCGACCGCGACGACCGTCGTCGCGTCCAGGCCGGTGCGGCCGCGCCGCGAGGAGCGGGAGTGGGTGCCGGTGACGACGGGGTGACGCTGGGGGATCTTCTCGGTGCCCCAGCGGCCGGAGAAGTCCAGGATCTCGCGGGCCTCGGTCGGGATCCGGAGGGCGGGGTCGACGCCGATCACCTCGAGGTGCCCGGCGCCGTCGTTGCGGACCGAGACGCGGGTCCTGAGCAGTCCGGCAGGGGAGAGAACGATCTCTAGAACGACCCCGATCCGGGCCTGCGCGTCGTGCGCCTCGACGGTCACGGCGGCGCTGCCGGCCTGCGCGACCGCGCCCTCCGCGAGGGCCTCCCCGTCCACCGAGACGGTGTCCACGGTCAGCCTCGGCGACCAGCCGGCGCCCTCCCGGTGCACCCGGAGACCCGGCAGGCCGGCCCAGCCGAAGGTGTGCTCGGGCAGGATCCCGGGCTCGTAGGGGACGTCGGAGGAGCCCTCGATCCCCGTCCGCACGGGAGTTCTTGCGAAAGCTGCGAGATCGTCGTCGCTCGCGTCGAGTCGCGGACCCCAGTGCAGCAGCACGGGCAGGTCGCCTCCCGACTGAGTGAGGAGGGCGGACACGTCATCGGCGACGAGATGGATCACTCTCGGGGATTGCATGTCCCCATTCCTATCGTCGATCCTGGTCTGAGTACAGCGAGAGATCGATCTCGACACTCGGTTGGATAGACCACCGCGCGGATCGACCCGCGCCGATCGACCACCGCTCGCACCGCTCACCCCCACCACCCACGGCCTCGACGAGGAGCACCCATGCCGCTGACCCACCCGGCCCCGCACGAGACCCGCCTGGAGCGCGGGGTGCTCGACGCGCGACGGCGGCTCAACCGCGACTACCTCCTCTCGCTCACCGACGAGGGGCTGCTGCAGAACTTCCTGATCGAGGCCGGGATCGGCGACCAGGGCTGGCACCTGCACCCCTCGCAGGACTCGCGCGAGGCCCGCGGCCTCGACCGGCACTGGGGCTGGGAGACGCCGGGCTCCCAGCTGCGCGGGCACTTCCTCGGCCACTGGCTCTCCGCCGCGGCCCGCGAGGTCGCGGTCACCGGTGACCCGCTGCTGCGCGTCCGGATCGACTCCGTGCTCGACGGACTCGAGCGCTGCCAGGAGGAGAACGGCGGCGGCTGGATCTGGGCGATCCCGCGCGGCTACCTCGACCGCCTCGCGACCGGCCGCCCCATCTGGGCGCCGCAGTACGCGATGCACAAGCTGCTGATGGGCCTCGTCGACCTGCACCTCGACCTCGGCGACGAGCGGGCGCTGCGGATCGCGCGGGCCGCCACGGTCCCGCTGCTGGAGTGGGTCCGCGGATTCGACGACGCCGCGTTCCAGGAGATCCTCGAGGTCGAGACCGGCGGCATGCTCGAGGTCTGGGCCGACCTCCTCGCGATCACCGGGGACCCCGTCTACACCGAGCTGCTCGGCCGCTACGACCGCCGCTCCCTCTTCGAGGGCCTGCTCGAGGGCCGCGACGTGCTGACCAACATGCACGCCAACACCACGATCCCCGAGGTGCTCGGCGCCGCCCGCGCCTACGAGGTCACCGGCGACGAGCGCTGGCGGAGGATCGTCGAGGCCTACTGGGAGCAGGCGGTCACCCTCCGCGGCACCTTCTGCACGGGCGGTCAGACCTCCGGCGAGATCTGGACGCCGCCCTTCGCGTTCGCCGCTCGCCGCGGCGAGAAGACGCAGGAGCACTGCGTCGTCTACAACATGATCCGGCTGGCCGACGTGCTGCTGCGCTGGACAGGCGACCTCGCCTACGCCGACTACATCGAGCGGAACCTCTGGAACGGCCTCCTCGCCCAGCAGAACCCGCGGACCGGGATGGTCGCCTACTTCCTGCCGCTCGAGGGCGGCGCCCGCAAGGACTGGGGCAGCCCGACCGAGGACTTCTGGTGCTGCCACGGCACGCTGGTGCAGGCGCACACGCGCCACTCCGGGCTCGTCTTCTACCGCGGCGGTGACGCCGAGCTGACGATCGCGCAGCACGTCGACGCGAGCCTGCGCCTGCCGTCCGCCGCCGGCGACGCGGCGGTGCGGGTCGAGGTGCTCGACACCGCCGGCTACGTCGGCCCGGACGCCAACGCGGGTGCCGCGGGCGACGTGCACCGCCCCACCGCCTCGCGGATCCGGGTCGAGATCGTCTCGGAGGAGGGGGTCGCGCTGCACGTGCGGCTGCGGGTGCCGGAGTGGACCGTCGGCGAGCCGGGGGTCGCGGGCGACGCCGAGCGCGTCCGGGCGGGCGACGGCGCGCTCCTGATCGAGCACCCCGGCGGCCGCACGAGCGTCGACCTCGCCTTCGGCACCGAGATCCGCGCCGTGCCGATCCCGGACGAGCCGGGCACGGTCGCCTTCGTCGAGGGCCCGATCGTGCTGGCCGGCCTCGTCGACCGCGAGATCGCGCTGCGGGGGCGCCTCGAGGACGCCCCCGCCCTGCTCGCCCCCGACAACGAGCGGCAGTGGACCCAGTGGCTGCGCGGCTACCGCGCCGTCGGCCAGCCCGCCGCCGTCCGCTTCCGGCCTCTGCACGAGGTCGTCGACGAACCCTTCTCGCTCTACTTCCCGGTCTCGGCCGGGAGCTGATGGACAGGATCCCCTCCGTGACCTGCGCTCCGCGCTCATGACCGCCTCCGCCGCCTCCGCCGCCTCCCCCGCCGTCCAAGCGATGCCCCGCGGCCGCCTCCTGCTGCCGATCTTCGCGATGCTCGTCGGCTTCGGGCCGCTCACCATCGACCTGGTGCTGCCGTTCCTGCCGACGCTGCAGGACGATCTCGGCGTCTCGGTGGCGACCGCCCAGCTGGTCGTCACCGGCGCCACCTTCGGCTTCGCGGCCGGCCAGCTCGTCTCAGGACCGCTCAGCGACGCGGTCGGCCGCAAGTGGCCGCTCGGCGTCTCGGCGGCGCTGCACATCGCGGCGAGCCTCGTCGCGGCGATGACCTCCGACACCGCCGTGCTGCTCTCGGCCCGCTTCGTCCAGGGCGCCGCCTGCACCGCTGCGGGCGTCGTCGTCACCGCCATCGTCCGCGACCTCTACAGCGGCAAGCGGCTCGTCACGATGCTCGCGAACCTCGCCGTGATCGTCTCGGTCTTCCCGATCCTGGTGCCCTCCGTCGGCGCGCAGCTGACCAAGGTGATCGACTGGCGCGGCTCCTTCCTCGCGGTCGCCGCCTGGGGAGCGCTCGCGACCGTGATCGCGCTCCTGGTGCTGCCCGAGACGCTGCCCCGCGAGCGGCGGCACCAGGGCGGGCTCGGCCCGTCGCTGCGCAACTCCTTCGGGATGCTCCGGCGGCCGCGCGTGCTGGCGCTCGCCGCCGCCTCGGCCGCGGGCTGGTCGGTCGGCTTCGCGTATCTCGCGACCGCTCCCTTCCTCTACACGAACGTCTACGCGGTCGGGCCCGACCTGTACGGGCTGCTGTTCCTGGTCACCTCGCTCGTGACGATCGCGGTCGGGCAGACGACGGGCCGGGTGATCGTGCCGCGGTTCGGACCCCGGTTCGCGATGTTCGCCTCGGCGATCGTCACGGCGCTCGGCGCCGTCGTGGTCGCGGTGCTCGCGCTCACCGGCACGCAGCCGCTGCTCGTCGTCGTCGGCGCGCTGACGTTCGCGCTGGCCGGCCGCTCCCTCGGCTTCGCCCCGGTGCAGTACCTCTCGCTGCAGGGCCCGTCGAGCGAGGCGGGCAGCGTCACGGCGATCCTCGGCACGGTCAGCTTCACGGCGGCCGGACTGGTGATGCCGGTGATGGGCGCGTGGGCCGAGATCTCGCTGATCCCGTTCGCGATCCTGCTGCTGCTCGCGGGCCTGGTCGAGGGCGGCGTGGCGCTGCTGTTCCGGCCGGGCTCGCGGCGCTTCGATCCCGGGGCGCAGCGGCTCGAGGACGAGCCGGCGGGGGCCGCCCCATCGGCCGGCCCCCGCGTGCACGACGAGAAGAGCTGAGATGACCCTCCGGGAAGGAACCACCGTGGAACTGCGCTCCGGCGACTACACCCTCCGCGTCGAGGCGGGCGGCCTCGAGGTGCTCGCGGGCGAGCGCGTCCTTCACGCGAACGACCGGCCGCTGCGCGTCACGGTCAAGACCGTCGCCGCGATCAGCGAGTACTCCGGCGCGCCCTACGACGACGTCTCGCTGTCGGAGGGGGCGATCACCGCGAGCGGGACGATCACCGTCCGCTCCGGGTCGTCCTTCGCCGTCACCGACGTCTGGCGCGTCGCGGGCGACGGCTTCTCCGTGCACCGCGACGTCGAGGTGCTGGCGGCCGGCGGCGACCTCGGCTTCTCCACCGCCGTCTCGCTCGGGCTGACCGGGTCCGACGACCTCCGCGACTACGAGTGCTTCGCCCCCGGCGCCTGGTACCGCGACAACGCCTTCGGGCCCGCCGACGCGATGGGCCGCGACCCCGGCAGCGAGTACTTCTGGCGCACCGAGACGCACTACGCGCTGCCGCTGTTCGCTGCGCAGAGCCTCGCGACCGGCGAGACCGTGGCGCTCTCGCGCTGGGCGGCCGACGCGACGCTGCCGCGCCTGGACGTGGTCCGCTCGGAGAACTTCACCGACCCGGAGTGCACCGTCGGCTCGATCGGCCTGAGCCGCCCGCAGGGCACGACGCTGAACTACCTGTACTACGGCTTCGGCGTGCGGACCCCGCTCGACGTGCCGCCCGCGGGCCTGTCGATCGACTACGTCCACCCGGGCGCCGACGGCGAGCGCCCGATCGACAACCCCTACTCCGGCCTCGACTACGACGCCGCCCCGCAGGCCCTGCAGCGGGTGAACCACCCGGTCGAGGTCGGCTTCCGCCAGCGCTACGCCGTCGCGGTCGACCTCGGCCGGTACGACGACTTCGCGACGATGATGCGCGCCACCTGGCGCAGCACCTACGCCCGGCTCCGCGACGACCTGTTCGAGGTCGACAACGAGCGGCACTTCCACCACGGCATGGCGATCCTCCAGCGCCTCACCCGCCGCTACGGCGACTCCTGGGGCCTGCCGTTCGCCTGCCAGCTGCCGGACCTCGACGTCTCGAGCGTCTCCTTCCAGTTCGGCTTCGTCGGACAGCAGCCCGGCATCGGCTACCAGCTGCTGCGCTACGGCGACCGCGAGGGCGTGCCGGAGGCGTTCGAGCAGGGCGTCGGCATCGTCGACTTCTGGGCGCGGACCGCGCTGCCCGAGTCGGGCCCGCCGCGGATGTGCTTCAACCCCTCGCTCGGCGGCTTCGAGCCGTACCCGCACTACCTGCGGATGCTCGCCGACGGCGTCGAGGCGATCCTCGACGCCTACCTGCACCTGCGCGACGTCGGCGACGAGCGCCCGCTCTGGCTCGAGTTCTGCCGGCGGACCGCCGACTGGCTGCTCGTCGTGCAGGACGCCGACGGCAGCTTCCACCGCGCCTACAACGCCGACGGCTCGGTGCGGATGGACTCGCGCTCGAACACCCCGAGCGTGATCCGCTTCCTCGTGCAGCTGCACCTCGTGACGGGGGAGGGGCGCTACCGCGCGTCCGCCGTGCGCGCCGGCGAGTGGTCGTTCGCGAACATCCACCGCACGCTGGAGTACCGCGGCGGCACCTGCGACAACGCCGACATCCAGGACAAGGAGGCGGGCATCTACGGGCTGTTCGGCTTCCTCGCGCTGTACGACCTGACGGAGGAGCCGCGCTGGCTGGAGGGCGCCGTCCGCGCCGCCGACTACACGGAGACCTGGACCTACGCGTGGTCCTTCCCGGTCCGCGCGCCCTGGGCGCATCCCTTCAACCGGTACTCGATCAGCGGACAGAGCATCATCACCCTCGGCGGCGGCGCCGACGTCTACATGGCGGCCTGCTCGTACAGCTACTACCGACTGCACCTGATCACGGGCGACGAGCACTACCTCGATTTCGCCGAGTTCCTGCACCGCAACACCCGCCAGTCGACCGACGTCGACGGCAGCATCGGCTACGCGATGCCCGGCCTCGGCCATGAGAGCGGCGACTTCGCGACCCAGACCCTGCGCAGCCACCACCACTGGCTGCCCTGGTGCACCTTCGTCGAGGTCGACCCGGCCTCGCGCCTGCACGACACCTTCGGCGTCTACGAGATCGCCGACGCGCAGCGCCTGCCCGCCGCCGAGCGGGCGGCCCGCAACCGCGTCTACGACCGCTACGGGCACTCGCGGAGCTGACCCGACCCACCGCATCCGGCGCGCGTCTCGTTCTCACGTCGACGCGGCCACACGGCGGGTCCGGCGGCCAGCGGGGACGACACCCGGTGCGCTGCTCCGCCTCCGTCGGCGGACCGGAGCTCGTTCCGCGTGCCGCAGCCGGACCCTCCGCAGCGCCCTCAGCCGCGCCACTCCACGTCGACGCGCACCGCCTCCGCACCGAGCTCCAGCCCGCCCGACACCTCGCGCCCGTCGACGCGCAGCACCGCGTCGCGCAGCGTGCGCACCCGCGTCCCGCCCGCCGGTGCCAGCCACTCCGCGCTCGGCACCCGCCGCACCCACAGCGACGCCCGCCCCGGCGACCACTCCAGCCGGTCCACGACCACCCCGCCGCGCGCGCGCAGCCCCGTCACGGCACCCCGCGCCCACGCGGACGGCAGTGCCGGCAGCACCGTCAGCGTCTCGTCATCCGATCCCAGCAGCATCGCCGCCACGAGCCCCGGCAGTCCGCCGCTGGCGTCGAGGTTGAAGATCCGCCCCGCGTCGTGCCGGGTCGTCAGCGTCGGTGACCAGTGCTCGACCGCGAGCCACTCCGCGCAGGTCAGCGCCGCCTCCCCGTCACCCAGCGCCGCCGCCGCGACGCCCACCTGCACCAGCCCGAACGCCATCTCCATCCGCCCGGGAGGAGCGGTCGGCGCCTCGGCCCGCCACGCGATCTTCGCCGCCACCGTCGCCGCCGCGGCGGCCCGCAGCCGCACCGCGGAGGCGCCGGGGCCCTCGAAGGCCGCGTCGCCCGCGTACCAGAGCGGGTACAGCTGCGACGCGTGCCGGTGCGCGATCTCCTCCGCGAACCGCGGGTCGATCCACTCCGCCAGCGTGCCGTCCTCGGCGACCCGGTACTCCGGCAGCTCCGCCACCACCCGCGCCCAGCGCTCGTCGAGCGAGTCGTCGCCGCGGGCCCGGCCGAGCAGCGCCGTCGCCCGCGCGGCGTCCCGCAGCACGGCGACGTCGATCGTCGCATCGACCGCTATCGGCGAGCGCGCACCACCCGGTGTGTTCTCGGGGGAGTAGGAGGGGACGATCCGGCGCACCCCGTCGACCACGGTCGTCCCGGTCTCGGCGAAGCGCAGCACGCCCTCGGCCAGCTCCCACAGCCGGTCGTCGACGATGCCGCGGTCTCCCGTGGCCGCGACGGCGTCGGCGGCGAGGCGCAGCACCCAGCCGCCGCAGCCCGTCCAGAAGAGGTGCGGGTAGCTCGCCGCGAAGTGGTCGGCGCGGCCGTGGGTCGACATCCGCGACGGCAGGAGCATCCCCTCCGCCCCGTAGACGAGGCGCGCGTTCTCGCGGTAGTCGTCGAGGTGCGGCAGCACCAGCTCCAGGATCGACAGCGCCAGCTCGGGCGTGCCGGTCGGGATCATCCCCGCCATCGCGCCGTTCTGCACGTTGCCGTTCAGCGTGTAGTCGGCCGACCAGGCCGGCCGCCAGGTGCCCTGCCAGACGCCCTGCAGCGTCGGCGGCAGCTCGCCGGTCGACGCGACGATGTTCGCGCGGCCGCTGAGGTACGCGAGCTCGACGACGCGGCGGCGCGCGCCCTCGTCGCCGGCGCGGGCCTCCTCCCAGAGGTCCTCGGTGAGCACCGCGGAGGAGGCTCCGGCGAGATCGAGGGAGGAGGCGCCGACCAGCCGGCCGTGCCCGTGGCGCTGGGCCTCGTGCAGCTCCGCCCACGAGGCGTCGCCGCCCGTCGGCTCGTCGCCCGCACGCTCCCGGCCCGCCGGCTCGTCGCACGCCAGCGACAGATCGACGCGGAGGAGCGCGCCCGCCCCCGCCGCGACCGGCACCGTCGAGCGGGTCACGACGCCCTCCACGTCCCACGGCGCCCCGGTCGCCGCGGTGACCGTCGCGCGGATCCGCTCGCCCCCGGTCTCGGCGCTCCCGGTCCCGGCGACGGCCAGCAGTCGCCCGACCGCACCGCCCTCGACCGTCGCCTCGACCACGGCCGACGCGTCCGGCACGCCCGTGTCGAACGAGGTGGCGTCCCCGGCGCCCAGCCCGAGCTCGACCGTGCTCTCGCCGTCTCGCTCCGACTCCACCCGCAGCCGGACGCTCTCGCCCCCGTGCGGAGCGATCAGTCGCACCGCGTGCCGCCCGCCGTCGAGGTCGGTCCACTCGACCGCGACCTCGCCCAGCAGCGGGTCGAGCAGGCGCCGGCTCGACGCGATCCCGCCGGCCGTGCGGATCGACAGCGTCGCGCACAGCCCGAGCGGATCGGTCCAGATCAGGCCGCCGTCGTAGCCGCTCGCCCGCGCCCCGCGCTCGAGCAGGTCGCTCGCCGCGTCGGCGTCCCCGGCCAGCAGGGCGCTCCGCAGCTCGTCCCGCACCGGGGCGAGGTCCGGGGCGGCGGGCCGCGCATTGACGGGGAGGAAGTAGCGCTCGTGCGCCAGCGAGACGGTGAGCGCGTCGGCCGGGCCGTGCACCACGGCGCCGACGAGGCCGCTGCCGACGATCAGGCCCTCCTCCCAGGTCGGGGCCGCAGTGGCGGTGACGAGGGTGGGCGTGCGCGACAGTGCGCCGGCGATCGGGGCGATGATCGGTTCCTTTCGGGCTCGCGGGAGTGCCTGATATGTTGCGTGAACCCTCAAATTACCTCTCCCGGTGCGACGGCGCGCGGGAGTCGAGAGTTAGGAATCCGCGATGACGCGACCGATCACCCTCTTCACCGGCCAGTGGGCGGACCTCCCCTTCGAGGAGGTGGCGCGCCTCGCGGGGGAGTGGGGCTACGACGGCCTCGAGATCGCCTGCTGGGGCGACCACATCGACGTGGCGCGCTGGGACGACGCGGAGTACGTGCAGAGCCGGAAGGACATCCTCGAGCGCAACGGCCTCCAGGTCTTCGCGATCTCGAACCACCTCACCGGCCAGGCGGTCTGCGACGACCCGATCGACGAGCGCCACCGCGACATCCTCAGCGACCGCGTCTGGGGCGACGGCGACCCCGAGGGCGTCCGGCAGCGCGCCGCCCAGGACCTCAAGGACACCGCCCGCTTCGCCGCCGCGCTCGGCGTGACGCAGGTCAACGGCTTCTCCGGCTCGTCGATCTGGAAGGGCGTGGCCATGTTCCCGCCCGCCTCCGACGAGTGGATCGCCGCCGGCTACCAGGACTTCGCCGACCGCTGGAACCCGATCCTCGACGTCTTCGAGGAGGTCGGCGTCCGCTACGCGCTCGAGGTGCACCCGAGCGAGATCGCCTACGACTACTGGACCGCCAAGCGCACCCTCGAGGCGATCGGCCACCGCGCCTCGTTCGGCTTCAACTTCGACCCGTCGCACTTCGTCTGGCAGCAGCTCGACAGCGTCGCGTTCGTGCTCGACTTCGCCGACCACATCTTCCACGTGCACGTGAAGGAGTCGGTCACCAACCTCGACGGCCGCAACGGCGTCCTCGGCTCGCACCTGCCGTGGGCGAACCCGCGCCGAGGGTGGACCTTCGTCTCGACCGGGCACGGCGCCGTCCCGTGGGAGCCGGTGTTCCGCGCGCTCAACGCGATCGGCTACACCGGCCCGACCAGCGTCGAGTGGGAGGACGCCGGCATGGACCGCCTCGACGGCGCCCCCGAGGCTCTGGCCTTCGTGCGGAAGCTCAACGCGATCACGCCGCCGGCCGACGCCTTCGACGCGGCGTTCTCGACCTCGCGCGACTGACCGCCCGCCGCACGCCTGCATCCCGGAGGCCGGAAGGACCGACTGCCCGCGAGGGCCGTCCGGGCCTCCCGGCCTCCGTCGTGCTGCGAGCGCGTCCGCAACCGGGGCCGGGACGCTGCAGCGGGCGCCGAACGGGCCGGAGAGGGCGATCCGCCCTCGATCGCGGACGTGATCCAGGTCGGTCTCGGCGACGGGCCCCCCGCCCCGATCTGGCGGCTCGCCGGGAACGACGGAACGGCCGGCCCCCGCAGGGAGCCGGCCGTCCGGCCTCGCAGGATCTACAGGCCCTGGGAGAGGCGGTAGTACGCCGCGTTCGAGCGGATGTCGGACTCGAAGTCGCGGAGGGTGGTCGACTCGTCGATCACGAGGAGCTCGACGCCGGCGATGCGGGCGAAGTCCTCCCACGCCTCCAGCCCGATCTGCGTCGTCATCACCGTGTGGTGCGCGGCACCGGCGGTGATCCAGGCGGCGGCGCTGGTGCCGAAGTCCGGGGCGGGCTGCCAGACGGCGCGGCCGACGGGCAGGTGCGGCAGCGTCTGGGGCGGCTCGACGTTCCGGACCTTGTTCGCGACCAGGCGGAAGCGCTCGCGGACGTCGCTCAGGGCGACCACCACGGCGGGGCCGGCGTCGGCGGTGAAGACCAGGCGCACCGGGTCCTCGCGGCCGCCGATGCCCAGCGGGTGGATCTCGAGCGAGGCGCGCTTCGACGACAGGGACGGCGACACCTCGAGCATGTGCGCGCCGAGGATGAGCTCCTCGCCGGGCGTCATGTCGTAGGTGTAGTCCTCCATCAGGCTGGTGCCGCCGGGGAGGCCGGCGCCCATGACGGCGGCGATGCGGATGAGGACGGCCGTCTTCCAGTCGCCCTCTCCGCCGAAGCCGTAGCCGTCGGCCATGAGGCGCTGCACGGCGAGTCCGGGGAGCTGGCGGAGCCCGCCGAGGTCCTCGAAGCTGTCGGTGAACGCCTCGAAGCCGCCCTCCTCCAGGAACGAGCGCAGGCCGATCTCGACCGCGGCGCCGTAGCGGAGCGACTCGTGGCGCTCGCCGCCGGGGAGCAGCTCGGGGACCACGTCGTAGCTCTCGACGTACTCCGCGACGAGGGCGTCGATCTGCTCGGAGGTGGCCGCGTCGACGCGCTCGACGAGCTCGTTCACGCCCCAGGTGTTGACGCTGACGCCGAGGCGGATCTCGGCCTCGGTCTTGTCGCCCTCGGTGACGGCGACGTTGCGCATGTTGTCGCCGAAGCGGGCGACCTTCATGCTCTGCGAGGCGGACCAGCCGGCGGCCGCGCGCGACCAGGTGCCGATGGCCTCGGTGACGCGGGCGTCGCTCGCGTGGCCGACGACCGTCTTCCGGGGCACGCTCATCCGGCTGAGGATGTAGCCGTGCTCGCGGTCGCCGTGCGCGGCCTGGTTGAGGTTCATGAAGTCGAAGTCGATGTCCTGCCACGGCAGGGCGACGTTCGCCTGGGTGTGGAAGTGCAGCAGCGGCTTGGCGAGCGCGTCGAAGCCGTGGATCCACATCTTCGAGGGGCTGAAGGTGTGCATCCAGGTGATGACGCCCACGACGGAGTCGTCGGAGTTCGCCTCGATCATGGTGCGGCGGATGGCGTCGGAGCTCTTCAGCACCGGCTTCCACTCGACGGTCACGGGGATCGCGCTCGCCTCGTTGAGCTGCGCGACGACGGCCTGCGACTGCTCGGCGACCTGGCGGAGGGTGTCCTCGCCGTAGAGGTCCTGGCTGCCGGTCAGGAACCAGACGGTGCGGGTGGCGAGGTCGGGGATGATGCTCTGGTACACGCTCATGCGATGGCTCCGGTGGGGTTCTGTCCGTAGACGTTCTGGTAGCGGTCGAACAGGGCGTCGATCGACTCCTGCGGGATGGGGACGAGCTCGCCGCCCTGGCGCGCGAGGTGCACGGTGCGGGCGACGTCCTCGGCCATGACGGCCGCCTTGACGGCGTCCTTCGCGTCCTTGCCGATGGTGAAGACGCCGTGGTTCTGCATCAGGACCGCGCGCGAGCGGTGGCCGCTGAGGGTCGCGACGATGCCGCGGCCGATGGAGTCGTCGCCGATGATCGCGAACGGGCCGATGGGGATCTCCCCGCCGAACTCGTCGGCCATCGCGGTGATGACGCAGGGGATCGACTCGGCGCGGGCCGCCCACGCGGTCGCGTAGGTGGAGTGCGTGTGCACGACTCCGCCGACCTCGGGCATCTCGCGGTACACGTAGGCGTGCGCCGCGGTGTCGCTGGAGGGGCTGCGGTCGCTGCCGGGGGTGCCGGGGACGACGTTCCCGTCGAGGTCGCAGAGGATCATGTTCTCGGGCGCGAGGTCGTCGTAGGAGACGCCGCTGGGCTTGATCACGAAGAGGTCGGCGCCGGGCACGCGGCCCGAGATGTTGCCGCCGGTCCAGATGACGAGGCCGTAGCGGACGAGCTCGGAGTGCAGCCGCGCGACGTCCTCGCGGACGCGGGCGATCGCCTCCTCGACGGCGGGGGTCTGAGTGGTCATGCGGTAGCTCCCTGGTTCTGCGGGTCGGTGAGGGTCTCGACGGCGGTCTGCTCGACGGCGAGGCCGGCGCGGTAGCGCTCGAGGTAGGCGGAGAAGCCGGCGACGTCGTCCGCGTCGGGGGCGACGGTCTCGAAGCCGGAGTCGCCGAAGACCTGATCGGTGAGGTACGCGTCGAGCGCGACTCCGCTCTGCAGGCGGTAGGCGGCGAGCACCGCCATGCCCCACGGGCCGCCCTCGGAGGCGGTCGCGGCGACCGAGACGGGGGCGTCGAGCGCGCCGGCGAGGAAGCGCTGGGCGACCCCGGCGGTGCGGAACATGCCTCCGTGCGCGAACATCTCGTCGATCCGGACGCCCTCGCCCGCGAGGACGCGCATGCCCAGAGCCAGCGTGCCGAACACGCCGTAGAGCTGCGCGCGCATGAAGTTGGCGAGCGTGAGGCGCGAGTCGGGGGTGCGCACGACGAGCGGGCGGCCCTCGACCAGGCCGGCGATCGGCTCGCCCGCGAGGTGGTTGTAGGCGAGCAGTCCGCCCGCGTCCGCCTCGCCCTCGAGCGCCTCGGCGAAGAGGGTGCCGTAGACGGCGTCGCTGTCGGAGGGGCCGCCGGACGCGGCGGCGAACCGCGAGAACAGGCCGACCCAGCCGGCGAGCTCGCTGGCTCCGTTGTTGCAGTGGACCATCGCGACGAGGTCGCCGGCAGGGGTCGCGACGAGGTCGAGCTCGTGGTGCACGCTCTCCAGCGGGCCCTCGAGGACGACCATGGCGAAGATGCTGGTGCCGGCGCTGACGTTGCCGGTGCGCGGAGCGACGGAGTTGGTCGCCACCATGCCGGTGCCGGCGTCGCCCTCGGGCGGGCAGGCGGGGGCGCCGGCACCGGCATGGTGGCGACCAACTCCGTCGCTC
>NZ_PSVX01000069.1:0-17448 GCF_002932695.1 Rathayibacter sp. AY1D2
GGCCGGGTCGGCCTGGACCGTGCCGACGCACGCCGAGACGAGGCCGCCGAAGCGGTCGACGAGCTCTCCCAGAGCGGAGGCGTCCCCCGTGGCGGAGCGGGCCAGCAGACGGGCGGCGTCCTGCGTCAGCGGCGGACGCACCCGTCCTCCGGTCGCGTCCTCGCCTCCAGCACTCACAGGCCTCAGCGTGTCACCGACTCCGGGACGGCGGGACCAGTTGCGCGGAAGGGGGGTGACAGGTATAGAGCGGATCCGCTGTCCGACATCAGAGGCGCGGCCAGCGCGCGCGGGCGAAGCAGAAGAGCCCGTAGGCGATGAGCCCGACCGCGACGAAGCCGAGGAGGAGCACGCCCGCCGGCAGCTCCACGAGCGACTTCAGCGCCTCGTCGAGCCCGCCCGCCTGCTCCGGATCGTGAGTGACGGCGGCGACGATCAGCAGCACGCCGAGAGCGCCGAGGACCACGCCCTTGGCGACGTAGCCGGCGACGCCGAGCACGGTGACGACGGTGCCCGCCGTGCCGCCCGGCTCCGCGACGTTCTCGAGGAACTTCCTGCTCGCTCCGCGGTACACGAAGACGCCGCCGACCGCGAGGACGGCCAGTCCCGCGATCACGAGCAGCACGACTCCGCCCGGCGCCGAGAGCACCTGCGCGCTCGCGCTCTCGGACGACTCGGACGAGCTCGACCCGCCGCCCGTCGCGAACTTCAGCGCCGTCACGCCGAGGGCGCCGTAGACGACGGCCTTGCCCGCCTCCTTCAGCCGGCTGCCCCAGGTCTTCAGGGCGCTCTCGCGCGGGCGGACGAGGAACGCCTCGAGCAGCCCCCACAGCGCCAGGCCGAAGAGGCCGACCGTGCAGATCCAGAGGATCACCAGACCGCCGGGCTGCGCCGCGAGGGCGCCGAGAGCACCGCTCTGGTCGGCCTCGCCTCCGCCGCCGCGGGCCACGCCGAGCGCGATCACTCCGATCAGGAGGTGGACGAGGCCGTTCGCCGCGAAGCCGCCGCGGGCGAGGGTCCGCACCGCCCGCGAGTCCTGGATGTCATCGGCGGTGCGCTGGGCGTCGGCGGTGCTCGGAGTGTTCACAGGGTGGACGCTACGCGTTTCCACACCCCCGCGCCCGGCGCTCCGCCGTTCGGAGGTGCTCCCGGAGCCGGTTCTCCACACCTTTCCACAGGGTTGTCCACAGCTGTGGAATCGCTAGAAGGACGAGCGGATCACACGTCGACGGCGCGGACGAGTCCGTCCTGCACGCCGCCCAGCCAGTCGTAGACGCTGCGGATCGCGGCCGCGCTCCCCTCCTCCGGGACGACGTCGTCGGTGTCGTCGATCCCCAGCCGCACGGCCAGAGCGAGCCGCATGTCGGTCAGTGCGCGGAGCCAGGCGATCGCCTGCGGCTCCTCGAGACGGACCGCGACCTCGCCCAGCCCCTCGAAGATCCGGCCGTGACTCGTGCCGTCGCCGGCGTCGAGGGCCGCCGTGACGGCGCGGGCGTCGTCCATCTTGCGGGCGGCGAGGTCCGGAGCGGTGAAGCGGCGGAACTCGTCGGCCGCCTCGGCGTCGTCGCGGTAGGCGTCGGGCAGGAGGCGCGCGAGCGCTGGATCGGAGCGGGCCTCCTCCGAGGACGCCCCGCGGTCGAGCAGCTCGAGCATCTCGCCGGCCAGATGGCGGAGGATCCCGGCCTCCTCGCGGTCGAAGCGGGCGACGGCCGCCCCGGAGGAGTCGCGGCGGAACGCGCGCATCAGCCGAGTCCTCGGATGCCGCGAGCGGAGCACTCTCCGGTCTCCGCGGCGGTGGGGCGCAGCGGGGCGCTCACGCGTCGGCCTTCTGCAGCGTCGCCCACAGGCCGTAGCCGTGCATCGCCTCCACGTGCCGCTCCATCTCCTCGCGGTTGCCGGTCGCGACGACCGCGCGCCCCTCGGTGTGCACCTGCAGCATCAGCCGCTCCGCCTCGGCCCGGCCGAAGCCGAAGTAGCTGCGGAAGACGTACGAGACGTACGACATCAGGTTGACCGGATCGTCCCAGACCAGCACGATCCACGGGACCTCGGCCGCCGAGCGGGTCGCCAGGCGCTCGTCCGCGCGCTCGATCGTGTCCGCCATCCCTCCAGCGTAGGCCGCGGCGCGGGCGGACGCCCGGGCGCGCGGCCCGGAGCGCGCTGCCCGCAGCCCGCGAGTGCCCAGGAGTCGTCGCACTCGGCGCGGGGGCACGAGGACGGGGACCGCGAGAAGCCAGGAGTCGTCGCTGATTCGGCTGCAGCAGCGGCGCCCGCTACGCCGACAGGCGCGGCAGGACCTCCCGGGCGAAGAAGTCGAGGTGGTCGAGGTCCTGCAGGTCCATGAACTGCAGGTAGACGCGCTCGCAGCCGGCCTCGCGGAGGGACTCGAGGCGGTCGACCGCCTCGTCGACGCCGCCGGCCACTCCGTGCTCGCGCAGCTCGGCGGGCTCGCGGCCGATCGCCGCGGCACGGCGCGTGAACTCCGCCTCGTCGCCTCCGCCGACCGCGATCAGCGCGACCGAGTGCACGAGCGACGAGGGCTCGCGCCCGATCGCCCGGCACGCCTCGTCGACGCGCTCGAAGGCCCCCGGGATCGCGTCGAACTCGGGGAAGGGCAGGTTGAACTCGCTCGCGAACCGCGCCGCGAGCGCCGGGGTCCGCTTGGGGCCGCCGCCACCGACGATCACCGGCAGCGGCAGGCGGGCGGGCTTGGGCAGGGCCGGGGAGTCGGTCAGCGTGTAGTGCTCGCCGGCGAAGGAGTAGCGCTCGCCGACCGGCGTCGACCACAGGCCGGTCACGATCTCGAGCTGCTCCTCGAGGAGGTCGAAGCGGCGCGGAGGGAAGGGGATGCCGTACGCGGCGTGCTCCTGCTCGAACCAGCCGGTGCCGAGGCCGAGCTCGGCACGGCCCCCGGACATCGCGTCGACCTGGGCGACCTGGATCGCGAGGATCCCCGGCGGCCGGTAGGTGACGGAGGAGACGAGGGTGCCGAGCGCGATCCGCTCGGTCTCGCGGGCGAGGCCGGCGAGCGTCGTCCACGCGTCGGACGGGCCCACACCGGGGTCGCCGTCTCCCATCCGGAGGTAGTGGTCGGAGCGGAAGAAGCCGTCGTAGCCGAGGCTCTCGGCGGCCTGCGCGACGGCGAGGAGGTCCTCGTAGCTCGCGCCCTGCTGGGGTTCGGTGAAGACTCTGAACTGCACGGGTCCAGCCTCCCGCACCGGGGCCGGATCATGCCAGCCCGGCTCCCCCGGCCGGGGCCGCCGACGGGCCCCCGTGTACCGTGGACGGTTGCCGCCGACGAGAGGACCCCATGTCCGAGCACCCGTCCTCCCCGGACACCGCCCCCGCCACCGCGGGCACGACCGCCCCTCCGCACAGCCTCGCGCGGTGGGTCTTCTGGCCCGCCGCCGTCCTGACGCTGTCGATCGCGGCCTTCGCGATCCTCGCGCCCGACGCCGCGACCTCCGTGTTCTCGACGCTGCAGACCACCGTCGTCAACACGTTCAGCTGGTACTACGTGCTGATCGCCGCGGTCTTCGTGGCCTTCGCCATCTGGATGGGCGTGAGCCGCTTCGGCGACATCAAGCTCGGCGCCGACGACGACGAGCCCGAGTTCTCGATGCTCGCCTGGATCTCGCTCCTCTTCGCCGCCGGCATGGGCATCGGCCTCGTCTTCTACGGCGTCGCGGAGCCACTCACCCACTTCGCCACTCCGCGCCCGGGCGTCACCGGCACCGAGACGCAGCTCGCGCAGAGCGCGATCTCGCAGACCTACCTGCACTGGGGCGTCCACGCCTGGTCCATCTACGTGGTGGTCGGCCTCGCCCTCGCCTACGCGATCCACCGCCGCAAGCGGCCGGTGTCGATCCGCTGGGCGCTGGAGCCGCTGCTGGGCCGCCGGGTCCGCGGCGGCTGGGGCAACGCGATCGACGTGGTCGCCCTGGTCGGCACCATGTTCGGAGTCGCGACCTCGCTCGGCCTGGGCGTCACCCAGATCTCAGCGGGACTGGAGGCGAGCGGCATCGTGGAGTCGTCGCTCACCGTGCAGATCGTGGTCATCGCCGTGGTCACGGGCCTGACCGTCTTCTCGCTGATCTCGGGCGTGGGCAAGGGCATGAAGTGGCTCTCGACCGGCAACCTGCTGCTCGCCGCCGCGCTCCTCGTCTTCGTGCTCGTCGCCGGCCCGACCCAGTTCCTCCTCCGCGAGTTCGTGCAGTCGCTCGGCAACTACCTGCAGAACTTCATCGGCCTGACCTTCACGGTCAGCGCCTATGCCGGCCGCGAGGGCGAGCAGTGGCAGGCCTCGTGGACCACGTTCTACTGGGGCTGGTGGATGTCGTGGGCGCCGTTCGTCGGCATCTTCATCGCCCGCGTCTCGAAGGGCCGGACGGTCCGCGAGTTCGTCGGCGGCGTGCTGCTCGTGCCGACGATCATGACCTTCCTCTGGTTCAGCGTCCTCGGCGGCACGGCCATCTACCGGGAGCTCTACGGCGACGGCGGCCTTGTCGGCGCCGACGGCTCGGTCGACACGAACCTGGCGCTCTTCTCGATGCTGCAGGGACTGCCCGCGGGCTCGGTGCTGACGATCGGCGCGATCCTCCTGATCGGCGTCTTCTTCGTCACCTCCGCCGACTCCGGAGCGCTGGTGATGTCGATGATCGCGACCGGCGGCGAGCCGGAGCCGCGCAACCGCATCCGCGTGTTCTTCGCCGTCGCGACCGCGCTGCTCGCCCTGTCGCTCCTGGTCGCCGGCGGCCTCGACGCCCTGCAGACCGCGGCGATCCTCTCGGCACTGCCGTTCAGCGTCGTGATGATCCTGATGTGCGTCGCGACGGTGATCGCCTTCCGCCGCGAGATCCGCGCCTACGACAAGGCCCGCCGCAAGGCGTTCGTCGGCGACATCGGCACGTTCTACGGCCTCGAGGTCGAGGATCCGGCGGAGCGCGAGCCCGCCCACCCGATCAAGCGCCTCGCGCACCGCCTGAAGCCGGGGTCGAAGGAGTAATCGGCTCGGAGGAGAAGCCAGATCGGAGGAGGCCGGGCGCCGCTGGGGCGCCCGGCCGGTCGATCAGCTGGGCGACGGGATGAAGGGGTGCTCCGGCGGGTCCTGGTCGTCGCCGAGGCGGGCGTCGGCGCCCTGGTCGAGCGCCTCGTCGATCGACTCGGGGTCGTCGATCTCGGCCGGGTCCTCCGGCGGGACCGGCAGGGAGTCGCCGTCGGGGCGGGTGGTGTCGGTGACGTCCTCGGGGGCGTCGAAGCCGAAGCTGCTCATGGTTCCCTCTCCGCGGTGCGCCCGGGAGGCGGCGCCGCTGCGGGCAGCCTAGGTCGCGCCCCCGGAGGCGGTCACGGACTTGACGGGGCACCCGAGGGGCCCCGCGGGGTCGGCCTGCTCCGGAGGAGCCTCCGCCCGGGCAGCCGTCAGTGCACGTACTCGAGCAGGTCGGCTCCGAGGGTGCGCATTCCCTCCAGCACCGCGAGGCGGTAGTGCAGGGTCGTGTCGTCGAACTGGGTGGCGACCGCGTAGGCGACTCCGGCACGTGGGCCGCGGAGGACGCCGGCCTCGGCGCGGACGCCGACGTCGGTGCCGCTAGCGTTGACGAGCAGGACCCCGTGGTCGGGGTGCCGGTGCGCGAGCGGGTCGAGCCCGAACGAGGCGGCGACCATCGAGAGGTCGGTGCCGAGCGAGAGCCAGCCGATCACCCGCGAGCTCACGGCGGCGTCCACGATCTCGCCGTTCGCGAGGGTGGCGAGCAGCCAGGTCAGCTCGCGGGCGGAGCCGATCGAGAGCTGCGGCGCGTCGTCCGGGCCGCGCTCATCGCGCACGACGTCGAGCAGGGCGGTGCGGGAGAGGCCGAGCGCCTCCGCCCGCTCGCGCACGGCATCGAGGCCGACGCGGCGCAGCAGGACGTTGGTCGCGAGGTTGTCGCTCGAGGCACCGACGAGGGCGGCGAGGTCGGCGATCGGCATCGACGGCACCTGGAGGTGCTGCCAGAGCCCGGAGCCCGAGACCGCGTCCGCCGCGGTCCGGTCGACCAGGCGCAGGTTCTCCTGCGGCTCGTTCGCCAGCCGGGCGGCGACCTCGATCAGCAGCACGACGGTGCCGAGGGAGGCGGTGGGCATCGAGACGGAGTCGTCGACCGCGAACAGGGTGCGGCCGGTCGCCAGGTCGACGGCGCGCGCCGAGACGACGACCCCGTCGATCGCGAGACGGCCGAGGGCGTCGAAGCCGCGCTGGAAGTTCTCGCGGTCACCGCCGCCCTTGTGGCGCCCCCGGCGGTTGCGTCGGCTCTCACGGCGGGTCTCGCTGGTGGGGATCACCACGGGTACGGCCCCTCTACGGGTCGGGAGTGCGGTCGTGCGGAGGGGGGACCTGGGTCCTCACGCGCCGGCAGGACGCGCGATCGGCGGACGACCCCGCTGCATCGGTCGGCTCTCGATGCCCGGGGCTCCTCGTCCGTGGTGCGGAGGTGGTCGGCGGCGACTACCAGATGGTGACGCGCTCGCTCGGGGAGAGCCAGAGGGCGTCGCCTTCGGAGACGTCAAAAGTAGCGTAGAACTCGTCGATGTTCCGGACGATCTGGTTGCAGCGGAACTCGGCCGGAGCGTGCGGATCGATGGCGAGGAGTCGGATCGTCTCCTCGTCGCGCGACTTCTGCTGCCAGGCCTGCGCCCAGGAGAGGAAGAAGCGCTCGGCGCCGGTCAGGCCGTCCGCGACGGGCGGCTCCTCGCCGTCCAGCGAGAGCAGGTACGCCTTCCAGGCGATGCCGAGACCGCCGAGGTCGCCGATGTTCTCGCCGATGGTCAGGGCGCCGTTCACGTGGTGCCCGGGCGTGGTCGCGGGAGCGAGCGCGTCGTACTGCGCGATGAGCGCCTTCGTCCGCTCCTCGAACGCGGCCCGGTCCTCCTCGGTCCACCAGTCGGTGAGGCGGCCGTCGCCGTCGAAGCGCGAGCCCTGGTCGTCGAAGCCGTGGCCGATCTCGTGACCGATGACGGCGCCGATCGCTCCGTAGTTCGCGGCGGGGTCGCGGGCCTCGTCGAAGAAGGGGAACTGCAGGATCGCGGCCGGGAAGACGATCTCGTTGAAGCCCGGGTTGTAGTACGCGTTGATCGTCTGCGGGGTCATGAACCACTCGTCGCGGTCGAGCGGGCGGCCGATCTTGCCGAGCTCGCGGGCGAACTCGAACTCGGCCACGCGGCGGGCGTTGCCGAGCAGGTCGGCCGGGTCGATCGAGAGGGCGGAGTAGTCGCGCCAGCGCACCGGGTAGCCGATCTTGGGCGTGAACTTCGCGAGCTTCTCGAGCGCGCGCTCGCGGGTGGCGGGGCTCATCCACTCCAGGTCGACGATGGAGCGGCGGTACGCCTCGATGAGGTTCGCGACCAGCACGTCCATCGCGGCCTTCGCCGTCTCGGGGAAGTGGCGGGCGACGTAGGTGCGGCCGACCGCCTCGCCGAGCGAGCCCTCGACGAGCGAGACGGCGCGCTTCCAGCGCTCCCGCTTCTGCGGGGTGCCGGTGAGGGTGCGGCCGTAGAAGTCGAAGTTGGCGTCGACGAAGCCGCTGGACAGGTAGGCCGCGGCTCCGCGGATCACCTGCCAGGACAGCCAGTCGCGCCAGGCCGGGAGCCGGTCCTCGGTGAGCAGGCCCGCGAGACCCTGGAGGAAGCTCGGCTGGCGGACGACCACCTCGGCGAGCGCCCCCTCCGGAGCGCCCATCGCGGTGAGCCAGACGCCGAGGTCGACGCCCGCGGCGAGCTCCTCGACCTCGGACCAGGAGCGGAGGTTGTAGGTCGCCTGGCTGTCGCGGCTGCGGACCTTGTCCCAGTGCGCGGCGGCCAGGTCGGTCTCGAGGGCGACGATGCGCTCGGCGCGGGCCTCGGCGGCGTCGATGCCGGCCACCGCCAGCATCCGCGCGACGAACGGCGTGTAGGCCTCGCGGACGGAGGCGAACTCCTCCTCGCGGTAGTAGCTCTCGTCCGGCAGGCCGAGGCCGCCCTGGTTGACGAAGACGAGGTAGCGCTCGGGGCTGCCCGGGTCGTTGTCGACGAAGAGGCCGAAGAGCCCGGGGACGCCGGTGCGCTCGAAGGCGCCGACCGCGCGGAGCAGGCCGGGGATCGAGTCGACCCGCTGCACGGCGGCGAGGTCGTCGGCGATCGGGGCGGCGCCGAGCTCCTCGGCCCGCTCCTCGTCCATGAAGGAGGCGTAGAGGTCGCCGAACAGTCGCTCCTCGGTGCCGTGCTGCGCGGTCTGCGCCTCGACGATGATGTCGCGCACGGCCTTCTCCGCCTCCTCCTGGAGCACGTGGAAGGAGCCGTAGCGCGCCTTGTCGGCGGGGATCTCGGTGCGGTCGATCCAGAGCCCGTTGACGTGCCGGTAGAGGTCGTCCTGCGGGCGCGTCGCGGGGTCGAGTTCGGAGCGGTCGATACCGGAGCGAGGCGTCGTCGAGGTCATGGCGGACAGCCTACGTCGGGGCGCCGACACGGTGGCGCGAGGTGCGGCGGGTCGAGCGCGGAGCCGCGGAGGGCGGGCGCGGAGCCGCGGACGGGACTGCCCGGCGCGGAGCCGCGGGAGGGCCGGGCGCGCCACCGTCCGGCTCGCGGGGGCGGACTGCTCCTGCGAGCCGGACGGTGGCCGACGGGGACGCCGGAGCGTCAGCGCCCGAGCTGCTCCTCGACGTACGCGCGGATCGGCGTGGTCGGCCGCCCGATCAGGCGGGCGAGCGAGCCGTCGGTCCCGCCGAGGAGGCCGTCGGCGATGTTCGCGTCGAGGCCGACGACGAAGCCGACTCCGCCCTCGGGGACGCCGGCGCCGGTGAGGACGCGGGCGTGCTCGTCGGAGGAGACGTGGCTGATCGCGGCGTCGCGTCCGGCGACCTCGGCGACGATCGCGGCCAGCTCGTCGAAGCTCCAGGCGGTGTCGCCGGAGAGCTCGTGCACGGTGCCGACCAGGGACGGGTCGGTCAGGGCGACCGCTGCGGCCTCGGCGTAGTCGGTGCGCGCGGCGCTGGCGACGCGGCCCTCGCCGGCGCTCGAGAGGGTGCTGCCGGTGGAGGCGAGCTCGGCGACGGTCTGCTCGTAGTTCTCGTTGTACCAGCCGTTGCGGAGGACGACGGCGGGGACTCCGCTGGCGGCGATCGCCTCCTCCGTGGCCTTGTGCTCGGGGGCGAGGATGAGCGCGCTCGTGGTCGCCTTCGGGGCGCTCGTGTAGACCAGGCGCGCGCCGGCGCGGACGGCGGCGTCGATCGCGGCGGTGTGCTGTGCGACGCGCCTGCCGACCTCGGAGCCCGAGACGAGGAGGACGGCCTCGGCGCCGGAGAAGGCGGCGTCGAGCGAGGCGGGGTCGTCGAAGTCCGCGACGGCGGTGCGGACGCCGAGGTCGGCGGCGAGCGCCTCGAGCTTCGCGGCGTCGCGGCCGGTGGCGACGATGTCGGAGGCGGCGGTGCCGCGGGCGAGCAGGTGCTCGACGGCGAGACGGCCGAGGTGGCCGGTGGCTCCGGTGACGACGAGGGTCATGAGGGGTCCTTCCTGACGGGTGGGGCGGGCGGGGTCCGCCGCCAGGAGGGTGCAACCGGCGCATCCTCCTCCTGCTTCCCGGAATGCAGTACCCACTATTTCGTTAGTACAGTCACCACCCCTGTCCCGAGGAGCACCCCATGACGATCGCCGACTCCGCCCTGCTCGCCGGGGACGTCTACTCCGCCGACTGCCCGAGCCGCGAGGTCTTCGGGCACGTCACCAGCAAGTGGGGCGTCCTGGTGCTCGCGGCGCTCGCTCCGGGCACGCTGCGCTGGGGCGCTCTGCGGCGCCGGATCGGCGGGATCAGCGAGAAGATGCTCGCCCAGACGCTGCGGATCCTGGAGGAGGACGGCTTCGTGCACCGCGAGGCGCGGCCGGTCGTCCCGCCGCACGTCGAGTACCGGCTGACGCCGCTGGGAGCGGAGCTGGCGGAGCGTCTGCTGCCGGTCGTCGAGTGGATCGCGGGGAACGTCGGGGCGGTCCTGGAGGCGCGCTCGGAGGGCCGCCGGGAGGGAAGGTGAGCCTCACCTTCTTGTGAGAACGTTCACGTTCCGTTCAGGGAGGAGCCTCCACCCGGCGGCATCGGCGCCCCCTCCCCCTGCTTGCCTCGATCGCGTCTCCTGCTCGTGATCGAAGGACCTCCATGTCAGACACCGCCCGCCGCCCGCTCCTCCTCCCGATGGCCGGCCACGTGCGCGGCAAGCGAAGCCCCGTCACCTGCGCGCTGAAGTGCGCCAACGCCTGCTCCACCGCGACCTGCAACACGTCGCACAACAGCTACTTCCGCGACATCGTCTCGTCGCAGCTCTCCCGCCGCAGCGCCCTCGGCCTCGGCCTGGCCGGCGCGGTCACCGTCGCCGTCGCCTCCGCCGGAGGAGCGCCCACCGCCGAGGCGGCCGTGGCGACCGCGGCCGACGGCTCGCCGCTCGCCTTCACTCCGATCGCTCCGGTGCCGTACACGGTCGACCGGTTCACCGTCCCCGAGGGCTTCGCCTGGCAGCCGATCATCCGCTGGGGCGACCCGCTCTTCGCCGACAGCCCCGCCTTCGACATCGCCGACCAGACGGAGGCCGCCCAGGCCGCGCAGTTCGGCTACAACAACGACTACACCGACATCGTCGAGATCCCGGGCTCGAAGCGCCTCCGCGCCCTGCTCGTCGTGAACCACGAGTACACGAACGAGAGCATCATGTTCCCGGCCGCGCAGCTCGAGGCGGAGCCGGAGCGCGTGCGCGCCGTCGGCCGCGCCGCCCACGGCCTCAGCGTCGTCGAGCTGGTCCGCACCGCGGTCGACCGCCCGTGGGCCTACGTCCGCGGGGGCGAGCGCAACCGCCGCTACCTGCTCGACACCCCCTACGAGGTGACCGGCGCCGCCGCCGGCACCGACCTGCTGAAGACGGTCGCCGACCCCGAGGGCCGCACCGTGCTCGGCACGCTCGGCAACTGCTCCGGGGGCACGACGCCGTGGGGCACGATCCTCTCGGGCGAGGAGAACTTCAACGGCTACTTCCGCGCCGTCGGCACGAGCGACGCCGAGAAGCGCTACGGCCTCGCCGACTCCGAGACCTCGCGCCTCTGGGAGCTCGACGACCCCCGCTTCGACGCCCGCACCCCGGGCTACGAGAACGAGCCGAACCGCTTCGGCTGGATCGTGGAGTTCGACCCCTTCGACCCCGACTCCACGCCGAAGAAGCACACGGCGCTCGGCCGGCTCAAGCACGAGGGCGCGAACGTCATCATCGCCCCGGACGGCCGCGTGGTCGCGTACCAGGGGGACGACGAGCGCTTCGACTACCTCTACAAGTTCGTCTCGACGAAGCGCTACATCGAGGGCGACCGCGCCCACAACAAGACCCTGCTGGAGGAGGGCGACCTCTACGTCGCCCGCTTCACCGGCGACTCCCCCGTCGCCGAGATCACCGGCACCGGGGCGGTCCCCTCGGACGGCGGCTTCGACGGGATCGGCGAGTGGCTGCCCCTGGTGCTGAACGGCGCCTCGACGATCGCCGGGATGAGCGTCGCCGAGGTCCTCGTGCACACCCGCCAGGCGGCGGACGCCGCGGGCGCGACCAAGATGGACCGCTGCGAGGACGTGCAGCCCAGCCTGGTCAGCGGCCGGATCTACGTGGCCTGCACCAACAACTCCGCCCGCGGCACCGAGGGCGCCAAGGAGGGCGCGACCGAGGTCAACCCGCGCACCGAGAACCGCGACGGCCACATCGTCGAGATCATCGAGGACGGCGGCGACCAGACCGGCCGCACCTTCACCTGGAACCTGCTGATGCTCTGCGGCGACCAGGCGCAGGGCGACGTCGTCTACTTCTCCGGCTTCCCGGCGGACCAGGTCTCGCCGATCTCGTGCCCGGACAACCTGGCCTTCGACTCGGTCGGGAACCTCTGGATCTCGACCGACGGCGCCCCGAGCGGCATCGGCTACAACGACGGGCTCTTCAAGGTCGCGCTCGAGGGCGCGACGCGCGGCAGGGTGGAGCAGTTCCTCTCGGTGCCCCGCGACGCCGAGACCTGCGGACCGATCGTCCACGACCTCGACCAGCACGTGTTCGTGGCGGTGCAGCACCCGGGCGAGGAGGGCACCTTCGAGGCGCCGACCTCGTTCTTCCCGGACTACGGATCGACGGCGGCGGGAGCGGTGGCGGCACCGCGTCCGACCATCGTGCAGATCCTGCCGGCGTCGCAGGTGGGGGCGCCGACTCCGACGCCGACCGCCGGGCCGACCACGGCACCGACGACCCCGCCGACCACCGCGCCCACGGCGACTCCCACCACGGCACCGACCGCCGGGCCGACCGCGGCGCCCACCGCGGCTCCGTCCCCGATGCCCACGACCGCGCCGACCGGCACTCCCACCCCGCTGCCCGTCGGCGGCTCGGGCGGCGGGCTGGCCTCGACCGGAGTCGAGAGCGTCGGCCTGATCGCGGGCGCCACCGCGCTCCTGGCCGCGGGCGCCACCGCGCTCGGCCTCGGAGCGCGCCGCCGCGCGGCCGCCGAGGGCGAGGACGACCCGCAGGCGTGAGGCCGGACAGGGCCCGGGACCGATCGCAGGATCGGGGCCCGGGCCCTGTCGCGCTCGGGGACCCGCCGCTCAGGCCCCCGGGACCGGCGGGCCGGTGCGCCAGCGGAGGATCGCCGCGGCGTCGGCGCCGTGCGGCAGCGTCACCACGTCGATCCCCTCCGGAGCGGTGCGGGAGTCGGTGACGAGCACGCGCGCGTCCGTGAGCACGGCGGCGCGGGCCAGCGCGAGGGCGGCGTCGACGGAGTCGATCACCTCGGCGCCGAGCGCCTCCTCCGGGGCCGACGCGACCCACGGCTCCGCGGCGAGCGCCAGCAGAGCGCGCTCGCGCAGCCGGCCGGGGTCGAGCACCAGCGTCTCGACCTGCGCCGAGGCCAGCGCCGTGACGATCGCGCCGAGCGAGTACTCGACCGTGCGGCGCGGCTCCCCGGTGCGCAGGGCGTCGAGCACGTCCTCCTTCTCGCGCAGCAGGATGCGGTCGAGCTGCTCGTCGACGAACCGCTCCAGCGCCCCCTTCTCGCTGCCGGCGGCCCGCGTGTTCACGGGCTCGACGGCCAGGATCGCGGCGCTGCTCGGCGAGAGCTGCTGCGCGAGCAGCTGCCGGGCGTGGATGTCCCCCGCGACGACCAGCAGACGCGGCCGGTGCACGCGCACGAGCTCGTCCACCGCGGCGGCGAGCTCGGCCTGCGTGCGCCGCCAGATCTCCTCCGCGTGGTGGTGGAACCGGTCGTGCCGCCAGCCGCCGGCCTGCGCCTTGTGAAGGGTGTCGGTGCGGCCCTGCACGGCCTGCTCGGCCTCGGGACGCTGGGCGCCCAGGCGGTGCAGGCGGATCTCGCCGCCGTCCCGCGAGGTCTCGACGACGAGGACGCGCAGGTCGGGCCGGTGCTGCAGCAGCGGCACGATGTCGGGGAGCGGGCTGTAGGAGACGCCCTCGGGCGCGACCGGCCGACCCGGCAGCACCTCGTTCAGCACGACCCTCCCGTCCACGGCGACCGCGAAGAGGCAGCAGCCGCCCTGGGGGCGCCCGGCCCCCTCGAGCAGAGCGGTGAGGGGCCGGATGTCGGCCTGCGGCGCACCCTGGCGGGCGAGCTCGTCTCCGAGGGACGTGGCGCGCTCGAGCGAGATGTCCGGCGGATCGCCGGAGTCGATCGCGAGGTCGACGTAGAGCTGCGACACGGGCCGGGAGTCGCGGAGGAGCTCGGCCAGGGTCGGGAGAGCGGGGGTGGTGGTCACCATCGGGTCGTCCTTTCCTGTCGTGTCCCGACAGTGTCGGACGGCAGGAGCGGGAGGAGGGACGGGGTTGACTGCTCGCGCGCGCCTCAGAGCAGGCGGCGGGCGGAGGCCCAGGCGGTGAGCTCGTAGCGGGAGGAGAGCTGCAGCTTGCGGAGGACGGCGGAGACGTGGGACTCGACCGTCTTGACCGAGATGAAGAGCTCGGCGGCCGCCTCCTTGTAGGCGTAGCCGCGGGCGATCAGGCGCATCACCTCACGCTCGCGGGCCGAGAGCCGGTCGAGCTCGTCCCCCGACTCCGCCTGCTCGCCCGCCAGCGCCCCGAAGGCGTCGAGCACGAAGCCGGCCAGGCGCGGCGAGAACACGGCGTCCCCGCCCGCCACCGCGAGCACGGCCCGGCTCACCTCGGCTCCGGAGCTGGCCTTGGTGATGTAGCCGCGGGCGCCGGCGCGGATCACGCCGACCACGTCCTCCGCGGCGTCCGAGACGCTCAGCGCCAGGAAGCGCGACGACGACCCGGCGCTGCGCCGCAGCACCTCGGCCCCGCCTCCGCCCGCACCGCCCGGCAGGTGCACGTCGAGCAGCACCACCTCGGGCGCGAGCGAGGCGACCAGGCCGACGGCGGAGTCGACGTCGGCCGCCTCCCCGACGACCTCGAGCTCGGGGGCGAGGTCGGCCCGCAGGCCGGAGCGGAAGATGGAGTGGTCGTCGACCAGCAGCACGCGGGTCACCGCTCGACCTCCGCGGGGAGCCGCAGATGCACCTCGGTGCCGGTGCCGCCGACCCCGGGACGCACGGTCGCGCTGCCGCCCGCGCGCGCCATCCGGCCGATGATCGACTCGCGGATGCCGAGGCGGTCGCCGGGCACCTCGTCGAGGACGACGCCGGGGCCGCGGTCGCGCACGAACACGTCGACGCCCTGCACGGAGGACTCGAGGTACACCGAAACGTCGCCGCCCGCGTGCCGGGCCGCGTTCAGCACGGCCTCGCGGGTCGCGGCGAGGAGCGCGGCGGCGCCGGGGACGGACGCTCCGACGGCCACCACCTCGAGGTGCACGGGGTAGTCGAGCTCGACGGCGGCGGAGATCGCCCGGACCTCGGCGGCCAGGTCGTTGGCGACCGGGACGTCGCGCTCGAACAGCCAGTCGCGCAGCTCCCGCTCCTGGGCGCGGGCGATGCGGGCGACCTCGCTCGAGGCTCCGGCGCGGTTCTGGATGAGCGCGAGGGTCTGCAGCACGGAGTCGTGCAGGTGCGCGGCGATCTCGGCCCGCTGCTCCTCGCGCACGCGGGCGGCGCGCTCGCCCATCAGCTCGGACCAGAGGGTCACCACCCGGGGCGCGGCCAGCACGCCGGCGGCGATCAGCAGCACGCCCACGGCGAGCACCGCGTTGAGGGCGCTCGGGCGGCCGGTGAGCACGGCCGCTCCGGCGAGCACCAGCAGCGCGCAGGAGGCGAGGCGCACCGCGGAGCCGTACCGGGCGGGGCGGACGGCGTCGCCGCGGTCGAGCCCGAGGCTCCAGCCGACGGCTCCTCCCGCGAGCAGGCCGACGGCGACGAGCGCGCGCGTGATGTCGGCGTCGTCGCCGCTGTCGACGGTGATCAGCACGGCGAGCGCCGCGACGGCGGCGGCGAGGGTCAGCAGGCCGGCCACGGGAGCGGAGCGGCGGACGGCCGGATCCGCGTCGCGCGACTCGAGCGGCGCGAGGGGCACCAGGGCCCAGAGCCAGAGGTAGAGGAGCGCGCCGCCCCCGCCGAGCGCGGTCGTGAGGACGGCCAGGAGGCGGGTCCTCCGCACGCTCCAGCCGAGGTGGTCGGCGACCGCGGTGCACACTCCGCCGAGCAGCATCGTCCGCGGCCGCTGCAGCGGGGGGCGGACGGCGGTGCCGGGGACTGTGCTCACCCCTGCATCCAAACAGGTCGGCCGCACGATCGGGGGTGCTCTCGGGGTCGGATCAGGGGTTCCCCCGATGGTCCGGGCCGTGGAGCGCACGGGAGACTCGCAGCATGACAGGACAGAGCACGACCCCGCCGGGCTTCGCGGAGCCGGACGGCACGGAGGCGGCAGGCACAGCGACGACGCCGATCGGGACGGATCCCGGAGCCGCCGGCCCCGACAGCGCCGGCCCGGACAGCACAGGCCCCGAGAGCACCGGCCCGGAAGCCTCCGGCCCCGCCGATCCGCCCCCCGCGCCCGAGAACCGCTTCGTGCTCTGGCTGCGCGGCCTCGACCTGCCCCGCCGTCCCGGCTGGATCGGCGGCGTCTGCGCGGGGATCGCCGACCGGCTCGGCATCGACCCGCTGATCGTGCGCGGGATCGTGCTCGTCGTCGCGGTGCTGGGCGGGCCCGCGCTCCTCCTCTACGCCGCGGCCTGGCTGCTGCTGCCCGACCAGGACGGCGCCCTGCCGGTGGAGCGGCTGCTCCGCGGCTCGCTCGACCGGGTGCACGCCGGGATCGGCGTCCTCGTGCTCGCCTCGATGCTGCCGGTGGCGCAGGGCTTCTGGTCGCTCGGCGGCGCGTACACCGGGGCGATGCCCTGGGCGCCCGCGACCGGGCGGACGCTGTGGTCGCTCGTGGTGCTCGGGCTGATCGTGGCCTTCGTGGTCTGGATCGTGCGGCGGAGCCGGCGATCGGACGACGCGGCCGCTCACCCGGCCCAGGGCTCCCCGTCCGCACACCCCTCCGCGACGCTCCCCTACCCCGGGCCCTCCGCTCCCGCCTACCCCGCACCCGACCCCGGGCTGCAGGACGAGCGCCCCTCGTCCCCCGAGGCCGTCGCCGAGTGGCGCGAGCGCCAGGAGGCCTGGCGGGCCGAGCGGGAGGCGTTCCGCGCCCAGCAGAGCGCGACGGCCCGCGAGACGGCCCGCGCCCGGGCGGAGGAGGCGCGAGTCGCCGCCGCCGCCGTCACCGCCGCGCGCCTGGAGCGCCAGCGCCTCCGACGCGCCGCGAACCCCCGGCTGCGGGCGAGCCTCACGCTGCTCGCCCTGGGCGCCGCCGCACTGACCGGCGCACTGGTCTCGCTCACCGCCTCCGGGCCGACGGCCCTCGTCGTCGGAGCCGCCTCGGCCGCGCTCGTGCTCGCCGTGGTGATCGTGCTCGCCGGCCTGTTCCGGAGGCGCGCGATCGCGCTGGTCGCCCTCGCGACGGTCGCGCTGGTCACGGCCGCCTGCGCCGCCGTGCTGCCGACCGACCGCGAGCTGCTCCCCGTGCTGGGCACCTACGGCTTCTCGAGCGCCGCTCCCGGCCGCTACGCGACGCTCGCGGCGAGCGACCTGCGCGTCACGGTCGCACCCGGCTACGAGACCTCCGGCGAGCCGCTGGACCTCTGGATCGGCTACGGGCACGTGTCCGTCGCCACGATGGCGGGAACGGCGGTCCGCCTCGAGGCGACCACGGAGGACACCGAGCTCCTCGTTCTGGACGCCGACGGAGGCGCGATCGACGCGCCCCGCGAGGTCCGCACCGCCGACGGCCGTCAGCTGTGGACGCAGACCTTCGGCGATCCCGAGGCCGAGCCGTTCGTGGTCCGCATCGCCCAGGAGGGCGGGTCGATCCGCGTCCAGGACTCCACACCGGGCGCCGACTCCGGCACCACGGGGATGTACGAGAGGCCGACGCCGGCGAGCACGAGGACGATCGGGGCGGCGACGCCGAGGCGCCGCGAGAAGACGGCGACCGCGAC